>QHWF01000557.1 GCA_003222455.1 Acidobacteriota bacterium | reverse complement strand
GCTTCGCACACCTCTCACGGCAACTGCCGGCTGGGTCCGGCTGCTGCAGTCCGCGAAGCTCTCGACCGAACAGGCCGCTCGGGCGCTCGATGTGATCGGCCGGAACGTCAAGACCCAGACGCGCATCGTGGACGATCTGCTGGATGTGTCGCGGATGGCGACCGGAGAATTGAAGGTTCACCCGATCTGGTGTGACGCGTCCGCCGTGATCGAAGCGGCAACCGATGCCATTCGTCCCGCGGCTGTCGCCAAGGACATCCGCGTCGACATGGTCGTCGAGCCCGATGTCGTCAAGGTGTTTGCGGATCCCGAGCGTCTGCAGCAGATCCTCTGGCATGTGCTGGCGAACGCGGTGAAGTTCACGGGCCGATGGGGGCAGGTCGCCCTGACGTGCAGGCGGATCGGTCGCGATGTCGAGATCGCCGTCAGCGACAATGGCGAAGGCATCGCCCCCCAGTTCATCCCGTTCGTGTTCGATCGGTTTGCGCAGGCCGATGCCTCGCCACGTCGCGAGCACGGCGGACAGGGGCTCGGCCTGGCGATTGTGAGGCATCTCGTCACACTGCATGGTGGCAGCGCCAGCGCGCACAGCGATGGCAAAGGCCTCGGCACGACCATCACCGTCCGGTTGCCGCTTCCGGCCGCGGCACAGGAGTCGTCCGACCGGCCGGACGACACGCCGATCCGCTGGCCCGCGTGACCCCTGTGTCCCAGGAGCGTGTCCGACTAACTGACGCCCGCCGTGGAACGCCAAGGCCCAGCCTCCGCTCGATGGGACTTGAGCGAGCTACGGCCTGGGAAGCGCGAAGGCCGCAAAGAAATCCTGTCTTACTTTGCGTCCGTTGCGCTCGCCAAGCCGAAGCTCGAAGAATCACCGTCGAGCGAAGGCTGGACCTCTGCGTTCGATCGTGTTGTTCTCTGCACACACTATTCACACGACATCGGCGCTGCCGACATGCACGCACGTTGGAACGGCAGGCAGCCATGAGCCCGCGTCTTGCATCCACGGACAGCCGATGCGCATCGACGGGTATGCCCCTATCGAAGACTACGCACTAAGCCCCCAGCACGGTGCAGCGAGCGTGCCGAGCGCGGTGCGGCCTCCGTTTCCGAGTATGATCCCGAGTCGTGTTTCACCGTAAGACGTCCGGCTCAGTGGTGTGTCCGTCGTGCGGCTCGCTGGTCGGCGTGCGGGACGACAAGTGTTACTCGTGCGGACGGACCAATCCGGGCCTGTGGGGATTTGCACCGCTGCTCCGGCAGTTGGGCACCGATCTCGGGTTCGTCCCGCTGGTGATCGGCGCGTCGGCGATTCTCTACCTGCTCACGCTCCTCGTGTCGGGCCCCAATCTGCAGCTCTTTGGCGGCGGGATTAACTTTCTCGTACCGAGCACCCAGGCGCTGTTATTGTTCGGGATGACCGGCGCGTATCCCGTGTTCGGGCTCGGCGCCTGGTGGACGCTCCTCAGCGCGAGCTGGCTCCACGGCAGCGCGCTGCACATCCTCTTCAACATGATGTGGGTGCGCGACCTCGGTCCGACCATGGCCGACGTCATTGGTCCATCACGCACCGTCATCATCTACACCGTCTCGGGCCTGTGCGGGTTTCTGCTCAGTTCTGTCGCCGGTCTCATGTTGACCGGTGTGCCGTTCACGGTGGGCGCGTCCGCGTCGGTGTTCGGGCTGCTCGGTGCGCTGGTGCATTACGGCCGGAAGAGCGGCAGCAGCCTGATCGGCGGACAGGCTATCAACTATGCCGTCGCCCTGTTCGTGATGGGGTTTCTGATGCGTGGCGTCGACAATTTCGCGCACGCGGGAGGATTCGCGGGCGGCTATCTCATGTCGGCGTTCTTCAATCCGCTGACGCGTGAACGCGGCGACCACCTGCTGATTGCGGTCGTGTGTCTGGCCGGCACCTTTCTGTCGATCGTGGCATCTCTCTTCACGGGCCTCCGACTCTTCCGTTGATTCGTGGCGCCTGCTTTGCGGGGCCCCTCACTCGCCTTGTTTTTCAGGCCTGACCTTCCCCTTTCTGATTTGCCGTTCGGCCCAGCGCGCGCGCGCCCCTTCGTCCACGAGCATCTTGGGCGCCCTGGCTACCGCATGACCCTGACGCTCCCGCCCCGCGAGCTTGTAATGATCCGGATTGACGTTGATTCGTTTTGACATGGGTCGGTCCCGCGACGATCAGAATCTGAGGAACGCGCCGACGCCGCCGACGGCCCGGAGCAGCGACGTGTTTTCGATGAAACGGACTTTCGCGGCCGTCTTGCGGGCCTGGGCGATCAGCGTGTCGGCCGCCCGTTCTTCGGCGCTCCGCGTGCGCGCCGCGCCGCCTTCCCGAATCTTTCTGCCCGCGCCCACGTTCAAACCGTCCGGCGTCGCGGTCACCAGCAGCTCGTCCACCTGACCGCGTTCGAACGCTTTCATCGTGTCTTCGAGGCCGACGCACGCGAGTCCGCTGGCGCGATACGACCCGAGGAGCGCCTCGACGCGCTCGCGATCGGTTGCGGCATCCTTCTCTTTCAGCGCCGCGATCGTCGAACGCAGGATGTCGTGCTCGGGCGCGTGTGTGTCGAGCCGAACCACGTCGACGACGCGGCCGGCCACGTCTTTCGGAAGATGCTCGCGCAGCAACGGCAGGACGGCACCGTCGCCCGACAGTATGACCTTGGTGATCGCTTCGTTCCGGACGATGCGGGCGACGTGCTCGGCCACCTCCTTGGCGTGCTGCGCATGAAAGTTTTCGACGTGTCGCTGGTAGCGAGCCTGCGACCATCCGCCCTGCTTGTGGTGCTTGGTCTTCGTGCCCTGGATGTGATGCCGTTTCTCGAGCGTGTTCGCCGCGAACACGAAGATGCGCGCCGAGCTCGTGTCGGCGAGCAGCGCCAGGTAGCGCGGGTATTCGTCGAGGAGCCGCGCGAGCGGGTACAGATGCGGCTCGTCCGAAATGTAGAGCCGATGCTCGTCGATCGGTGCCGCCAGCGGCACCGGCTCGAACACATCGGCGCCGCTGCACGCGAAGAGGGCGAGCCCGTTCATCGAGCGCTCCACGCCGTCGATGTACGCGCGGATCTTTTCGGCGTCCTTATGAAGGCTTTCACGCTCGGGTGCGCTGGACGAATACGTGCGCACCCGATCGGCCAGTTCCTTCCGCAGGAATGGCTCGAACCGATCGCGGCCGCGATCGTCCGCCTGCAGGTTCAGATACAGGCTGATGAACGGAAACGGTCCCGGCTCGAACGCCGCAAGCCGGTCGAGTTGAGCCGACAGTTGATCGATGTGTGGCATAGCGCAGCGATTCGCAATGCGATAACGAGATTGGTAGATTGTAGATTGTAGATTGCAGATTGTTGATTCTTATTGCGCGATTGATTCCCGCGATTCGCTCAGACTCCTTCGAGAGCTCAGCAAATTAGAAACTCAATCAGCAAATCTGCAATCTGCAATCTGCAATCTGCAATTTCATTTTTTCATAGAGAGCTCGTCGTCGATGATGCGCTTGAAGGCTTCGAACGGCTGTGCCCCGCTCAGCATCCGGCCGTTCACGAAGAAGGCGGGTGTGCCGTTGACGCCGGCCTCTTCGCCAGCCTGTCTGTCGGGTGTCGACGCACGCATTGAATTTCGACGCATCCAGGCCCAACTCGACCGCGTGCTGCTTCAGGTCGGATGCCGCGAGCCGTGATGGGCTGGCAAACAGCTTGTCGTGGTACGGCCAGAACTTGTCCTGTTCAGCGGCACACTGCGCCGCTTCTGCCGCCGGTTGGGCGTTGGGATGATTCGGCAGAGGAAAGTGGCGATAGACGAAATGAATGCGATCCCCGTACGTGCTGAGCACCTGCTCGACAGTCGGGTTCGCCCTCTGGCAGTAGGGGCACTGGAAATCCGAAAACTCGACGATTTGGATCGGCGCCGCCGCAGGCCCCTTCGCCGGCGCGTTTCCAGCGGCGACGTTCTGCCGTGGAGGCTCGAGCATCACGCGCACAGGCGTCTTGCTCTTGAGCGTCTGGATGAACTGCTGCCTCGCGGTCTGCGTCCGCTCCTGCACGAGATACGCCCGGATCGGCTGACGCACCTGCTCGAGGCTCGCACCCTGGATGCGGCTCTGGTTCGCCTGATAAAAGGCCGCGATGTCCGGCTCGGCGACCTGCGGCACCTTCGACGTGATTTCCTGTTCGACGAGCGCCGTCCGGTCCACGCCGCGTGTTTTCGCCTCCTGGTCGAGCAACGCCGTCGCGATCAACTCGTCGACGGCATTCCGCCTCGCCTCATACAACGCCTGCGACAGTTTCATGCTGCCGAAGGCCGATCTTGCCCCAGCGTGATTGACGTGGTACCGACAGTTGCCACGACATCGGTCGCTGACTGGCCCCGGGCCGATTGCGCGGAGCTCGACGAGCAGGCGGTCAGCAGTAAGGCGGCCGCGACGAAATGTGTAAGGCGCATCCTCTCAGTATAAGCCTCGAGACATCTTCTAAAGCCGATGTCCGTGCGATTGAGACAAGTTTTCGGCTTTAGAAGCTGTCTTAGTTTGCGGCCGCTCCGCGGCCGCCTAGTAACGAAGATTCGCCGCGCCGTCGAGGCTTGGTTTGACTCGGCGGTTTGAGGCGAAGCTTCGTTACCGCTCATCCTCCGATCCGATGCGGTAAATCCGCGACCACGTAGGCCATGACCGCGACGGCGGCCGCGCATTTCGCCATCTCCACCGGATCGATTTTGTCGACGGTATCGGCCGGCGTGTGATGAATGAGGAAGTACTTGGCGCCGTCCACTTCGAGCGACATGCTCGGGATGTGCGCCTCCTGCACGCTGGGCCCGATGTCGGCACCGCCGCCCCCTCCGGAGATCTGATCGGCGCCGATTCCGGTGAGGAGCGTCGCAATGCCCTTGATGGTTTGTCGCGCGCCGTCGTTCCCGGTGAAGCCGAATCCGAGTGGACGGAACACACCGCCGTCCGATTCGAGCATCAGCACGTGCTTGTCGAGCTCGCCGCGATGTGAATCGCGGTACGCGATCCCGCCGCGGCCGCCGTTCTCTTCGTTCGTGAACAGGATCACGCGCACCGTGCGCCGCGGGCGGAGATTGAGCTTCTTCATGAGGCGCAGCGCTTCCCACGTGACCACGCACCCGCCCCCATCGTCGGTCGCGCCGGCGCCGACGTCCCACGAATCGAGGTGACCGCCGACGGCCACGACTTCGTCCGGCCGCTCGCGTCCGCGGATCTCGCCGACGACGTTCGCCGACTCGGCGTCCGCCTCGAAGTGCGCCTCCATCTTCAGCTGGACGATGATGTGGCTGCGGCGATCGGTCATGCGCTGAATGCGATCGGCGTCTTCGGTGGTGATGGCGGCGGCAGGGATCTTCGGTGCGTCGTTCGCGTACTGCAGCGCGCCCGTATGTGGTGTGCGCAGACCTTCGGGACCGACCGCGCGAATCAACATGGCGACCGCGCCATAGCGCGCCGCGCGTGACGGTCCGTTCGCGCGGAACCGCACCGTGTCGCCGTAGCTGGTGAACGGCACATTGAAGAACACGATCCGGCCGCGGACCTCGCCCGATTTCGCGTCGAGCTCGTCGAAGCCGTGGATGGTGAGCACCTCCGCCTGAATACCTTCAGGCGGCGTACCGACGCTGTCGCCGAGACCGAGCATCACCAGCGAATGGTGTGCCGGTTCGACGATGTCCGCGCGTTCCGCGCCGCGCACCCACTTCGGCACCAGGACGCGCTCGGCGTGCACGTTCTCGAGACCATCGCGCTTCATCTCGTCGATCGCCCATTGAATCGCGCGATCGAGCGCGGGCGATCCGCTCAAGCGGTTGCCAATGGAATCGGTCAGGACGGCGAGTCGCTGCCAGGCGAAGGTGCCGCCGACCGCTTCGCCAATCAGACGCGCGGCGGGCTCACGGTACGGCGTCAACCAGGACATGGTTGACGTAGCAGGTGCGCGGGATCCGTTCGAATGTGGCGCCTGCGCCTCCAGTGTGGCAACCGCCAGCAACACAAACGTCAATGCAACGTCCAACCACCGGCGCTGACCCATGCGTGCGAAACCTCCGGGCATTCAGCGTACTTCAACATGGGCCGGGAATCCTCGCCCCTGTCCGGGTGGTGCGCGACTTGCAAGAGTCGGGAATCGCGTGCCCGTCGAGGTCGGCCTCACGGCGCATGAACATTGGAGAGGACCGATGGCCGGACGACGGCAGGCAGCGACGGTGATGCGATGAGACGAGCGATGATGTTTGGCATTCTTCTGTTCATGGCGACCCTGCCGGCCGGGGCCGGCGATCGAATGGCCCTCAAGGTGTCCCCTGCCGTTGCCTTTGCCCCCGCCAATCTCATCGTCCGGACGATGATCGAAGCCGACGCGAAGAACCGCGCGATTGAGATCGTCGCGGAGTCGACGGACTTCTATCGGAGCAGCGAAATCCAGCTCGATGGCGAACACGCCCCGCGAACCACCACGTTCGAATTCCGCAGCCTCCCGCAAGGCGTCTACGAGGTGAAGGCGACGTTGCTCGCATCGGACGGCTCCGCGCTTGCCACCGTGCGGCAACAGGTGAATGTCATCGCGACCGGGACATGTCACTGAAATTCTGAATTCGGAATTCTGAATGCGGAATTCTTACGCTTCGCGTCTGCTCCGCGCCGTGCTGCGTTCTGCCTCTACCAGCCGGGAGTCGATGGAGAGAAGGAAAATTCCTGCCGCGAGGATCGTGATAAAGTAGCCGCCGTTTTCCATGTCGCGTTCCCTCTCACCAACGGGAGCGACGAACGTGAGGAGTGGCCTATGAGAGCTGCGTCCGTGCTCCTCGTCGTCGTATTCACATCGGTCCAGGCCTTCGCGCAGCAGCCATCTTCCATCAGTCAATCGATCGAGCATGCGGCGGCGGCCGCGGTGGCTGAACAGCCGACGTCGCCGACGCATCGAGGAGGGCTGTTCTGGTCCGGACTGGCGCTCGGCATCGCGGGCGCCACGACGTCGGTGCTCGGCCTCACTGCGCTCAGGGTCGAAGACAGCAGCAGCGGCAATTCACCGAAAGGCGCCTACCAGGCGTGCGTGGCGCAGAAGGCCGATCCGATCTACGCCAGCAATCAGTGCGATGCCTTGAAAGGCAAGAACCTGAAATTGCTGTGGGGCGGCGTAGCGGTGAGTGCCGTCGGTGCCGCGTTGCTCATTGGCGGCATCAACGCGCAGGCGGAAATCGGGCCCGGGGCGATCACGCTCGTGAAGCACATTCGGTTCTGAAATACGGCCCAGGAACGCAAAGGCCGCGAAGGCCGCTGAGAGACACTGTTTTTCTTTGCGTCCTTTGCGGCCTCTGCGTTCGATCGTGAGTTCGCTCTAGTGTTTCGAGCCCTGAGTCCTGCACGACCACGTTCAAACGGAGGATGTATGAGTATCCGTGAGCGGACAGCCTTCGCTCTCGTGATCTTCCTGATGCCCGTGGCGGCATCGGCGCAGCGCGCCACCACCGGCACCGTCACCGGCAGAGTCGTCGATGCGAGCGGCGCCGTTCTGCCCGGCGCCACGATTTCGTTACACAGCCCGGAAGTGCTCGGGCAGTTCTCCGCCGTCACGGATGCCACCGGCACGTTTCGCGTCGGCAACCTGCCCCCCGCAACCTATGACGTGCGCGCCGAGCTCTCGGGTTTCCAGGCGGTCATCCAGAAAGCGATCGTGCGCCTGAATGCCGTCGTGGACATGCAATTCACGCTGGCCGTCGGGTCGGTTGCCGAGACGGTTACTGTGACGGGTGAATCGCCCATTGTCGATCCGGAGCGGGCCGGTTTATCGGTGAACATCAACAACCAGGCGCTCACGTCGGTGCCGGTGACGACGAACCGCCGTTTTCAGGACGCGTGGCTCGTCGTGCCGGGCGTGGCCATCAATCCGGCCACGCAGGAGCTCACGGGATCGGAGCGTCGCACCAGCCTCGATGGCGCTGATGTCACCGATCCGTACGGCGGCGACATCTTCGCGGTCAACCTCAACTACGACGCGATTCAGGACGTGGAGATCAAGGCGCTCGGCGCCGAAGCGGCTGACGGCTCGAGCATGGTCGGACAGTTCATGAACATCGTCACCAAGAGCGGTGGCAATGAGGTGCACGGATCGGCGGCATTCTTCGTCATTCCACAGAGTCTCAACGACACCAACGTTCAAGGGATTCCGGCGAACCGCCGCAGGGACTTTCAACCCGACACCACGCTGGGCGGCCCGATCCGCCGGAACAAGGCCTGGTTCTTCGGGGCGTATCGGCGCGTGCAGCAGGACCAGACGTTCAACAATGCACCGGTCCCGGTGCAGAGACGCGGCAATCTGTGGTTCCTGAAGGCCACGACCGAGCTTCGCACCGATCATCGTTTGAGCGTCAGCTTTCAGTACGACAAGACGACGCAGGCGAATGCGGTAATCCGGGGCTCGGTGGCTCCAGCCCGGGCGCTCGGCTCGTTGACGAGCTCGACAACGGCGATAACGGCGCTGGGCGGTCCAACGCCGCAGATTGTGAATCCGTCGGCGTTCGGCACGCTGATCAAAGGCGGACCGCTGGCGAGCTTCAACTACAACTGGGTGATGACCTCGACGCGTCTGTTCCAGTTTGTCGGCAGCTTCATGCTGAACAAGCCGAACGACTACGAGCCCTCCGCCGGCGGGTTGACGCCGACGAAAGTCATCCAGAGCAATCCGACCGGCAACATCCTCGGCAGTCTGACGACGACGGCCATCGAGGGGAGTTTCGGCGCGGTCGATACGTCGCATCGCTCCATGACGTACCTCTCGCCCTCCATCACGCTGATGGCCGACAGGCTTGGCAGTATCCGAATATCGAGAACGACACCGGCAGCAACGTGGCGCCGGTCGAGTTCTACTTCCGGCCGCCGGGAACCACCGGCAGTCAGGACATCCTGTTCGAGCGCGATGTAATGAGAAGTCTCGACGGCACGGGCGCGACGATTGCGAACAAAGCATACGAGCATCACTACGCCATGTACTTTCAGGATCGATGGAAGCCATCGTCGAAGGTTGCGGTGAAGGCGGGCGTGCGGGTGGAGACCAACAAGATCTACACGGCTGATCGCCAGAAGGTTCTCGGCTCGCTGCTGGCGCCCGGCGTCCCGACCAATATCGACGATCTCGAATTCCATCAATGGGTGACGATGCCGAATTTTGGCATCGCCTACAACGCCGACAAGTGGGGCGTGTTCCGCGGCACGATGGGCCGCGGCTACGAGTGGCTCGATCTCGGCGGTGGCGACGGCACGTCGCACGCGCCGTACGTGCTGGCCACCGACATTTTCCGCGCCAACCCGCGCACCAGCCCGACGCTGAACCAGACGCTGCCCGGCGGCTTTCCGCTCGGCTTGAATTTCGGCGGCACGCCGGACGACAGCATCCATAACGGACGCACGTACGTGAACGAGTTCTCCGGCAGCTGGGAACACTCGCTGCCGCGCGCCAGCTCGATGGGCGCGACGTTCCTCTGGCGCCGCAACTGGGACTATCAGAGCGGCGACGACGTGAACGTGACTCGTGATCTGAAAACGGGCGCTCTGCTGGGGCGACCGTTTCCTCAGTACGATGCGATACGGAACACGTACAACCCGAACTACACGTGGCAGCAGAACAAATCGTTGCAGCTGATGTTCACGCGCAACTTCGTCGGCGGCTGGGGCGTGAATGCGAACTACTCGTACATCTTCCAGGCGACATACAGGACGCGATGGAATCCGACGAGCACCACCGACCTGCAGTTCTACGGCATCAGCCCCGAAGACGTCACCTCGGCGCGCGTCAATCCGCGCAACCACGCGCGTCTGTCGACATTCTTCAAGCTGCCGCTCGATACCACGTTTTCCGTTTTCTACCTGTACACCGGACCGAACCGATCGAACGTGATGACCGGACCGTTCCCGCTCAACACGGCAGCCCCGGCTGTGGCGTTGTCGAATGGACGCGTCGTCTCCGATCCGTTCTTCAACATTCCGTATCCACGCGGGCGAAGGAACGATGCCGACATGCTGACGGCGAAGGATTCGCACATCGTCAATCTGCGCGTGCAGAAGGATCTCTCGCTCGGCTTCGGCCGCAAGCTGGCGCTCAGCGCCGACGCGTTCAATCTGTTCAACGTTGGGGCCTATACCGGCTTCCTGTCGGCCGATGCCCGGTCGTCGAACTTCGGCCTGCCCACCAATTACGTGCCGGCCCGGGTCGGACAGGTCGGTCTCCGATTGACGTTCTGAATCGGGTCTGACCCCGCGTCAGACATTGGCTGGAACGAACGTCACGATAGAACGCAGAGGCCGCAAAGAACGAAGGAAGGGCAGTACTTCTTCGCGGCCTTCGCGGCCTTTGCGTTCCACGGCGGCATGAGACGCTCCTGGACGAAGCCGTTACTCGGATTTCAACCATGTCGGGCCATGACGATCCGACAGGGACGGGTTCGTCGGTCACCCGCGGCCATCACGTTGAAACGAACGGCCTTGCCGGTGCGCACCTGGCGCACGTGGGCCGGCACGTCGCTTGCGGCAGTAATCAGTTTCCCATCGTGTTGCCGGAGCGACCCCTTTATGCAAATCTGTCCGCTTTGTGCGAAGCCTGTCGAGGATTTCGCGCGCCCATGCGATCACTGCGGTCACGTGGTGCTCGAGAATTCAATCGACGAGGCGCTTCGCGACCTTGACATGAAGCTGGCGGCGTCGATGGACGTCGCAAAGACGCCGATGCTGGACGCGCTTTCGACCGCGACGGCGCAGCCATTCGATAGCGAAGCCTGGTTGGAGGGGCCCGATCCGGCCGCGGCGGAGCAGCCACCAGACCCCGAACTCCGGTCGCAGCTGACCGTGGCTGCGCAGCCATCGGATGCTGAAACATGCTCGCAGGGCGTGGATCCGCTCGTGGCCGCGCAGCCGCCAGATGCTGAGGCATGGTGGCAGGGCGCGGATCCCGTGGCCGCGCAGCCATCGGATGCTGAAGTATGGCCCCAGGGCATTGATCCGCACGTGTCGTCGCCGCCCGCAGGTAGCGACGCATCGTCTCCGGGCATGCATCCGGCCGTGACTGGTTCGGCCTGGAAAAGCTGGCCAGTCGCGGTGACCGCCGCGGCGGCATTCGCCGTGGGAGGCGTGGGCATCATAATGAGCCGGTCATCGCCTTCAGCGTCGCCGCCAACAGGCGGTCTGGCAGGAAACTCAGTTCAGGTCGCGAAGGTTCGAGTGCCGCAACATCCGGCCGCGGAGGTTCGCGCGTTACAGCACGCGGACGACGCCGTCGATAGGTTGCGCTCGCCAAAATGGGTCCGGGCCCGGCAGCCGGGCTGGGCGACCGACGGTTCCAAAATTGTCAGCTTCGAGCTCGAAGCCGAGAACGACGTACGCGTGTGGATGAAGCACGTGCGGCCGGTTCTCGCCGTGCGATGTCTTGGACGGCAGACGGAAGTGTTCGTGATCACGGATTCCGCCATGAGCATCGAGCCGACACCCGACCGGCACACGGTACACGTCAGCTTTGATGGCGGAGCCGAAGCCGAGGAACGGTGGCTCGATTCCGACGCCAAGAAGGAGCTGTTCGCACCGGACGGCGTGGCGCTGGCCCACCAGCTCGCGAGCGCTCGTACGATGCGCTTCGGCTTCACGCCGTACAGTGCGTCGCCGGTGGTCGTGGATTTCGACGTGCACGGATTCGCCGGACTGCTCGAGCCCGTGGCGAGGACGTGCGGATGGCCGTCAAAAGCGAAGGCCGCGTCGGCCAGGTCCGGCGGTTAGCGAATGGTCACGATCGAACGCAGAGGCCGCAAAGGACGCAAAGAAGAATAGTATTGCTTAGCGGCCTTCGCGGCCTTTGCGTTCCACGTTGGCGTCGGACAGCGCCTGTGAGCAATCTGAAATCTGCAATCTGAAATCTGCAATCTCATAATCACAGGGCACTGCTGCCGCGCGCAGCCGCGACGACCTTCTCGGGTTCCGGCGTGAAATCCTCGCCCGGGTTGATGAAGCGATCCTTCTCGAACCGGTACTGCTTGTCGTAGAGGTGCCGGTAGCGGCCGCCCTTGGCGAGCAGCTCGTCGTGGCTTCCGCGCTCGACGATTTCACCGTGCTCGAGCACGAGAATCTGGTCGGCGCTCTGGATGGTCGACAGCCGGTGCGCAATGA
>QHWF01000550.1 GCA_003222455.1 Acidobacteriota bacterium | reverse complement strand
CTCATTGCAGGTAAATCCCGGCGACGCGTGGTTCGCCGCCGCGCTCGAACGGCTCGAGGACCAGGATGAATCGGGTCCCGGCCAGCTGATACGACCGGACTTCACGATCGCCGAGCGGACCTCGTTCGGTGATTTTCGACAGCAGAATGACCTTCTGACCGAGGCGCTCGAGGGCGTCCACCTGCCTGTCGCCCACGCGAAGCTCGCGGGCTTCTCCCATGGCCAGCGCTGGCACGGACACGGCTTCCGCGGGAATGGCGGCTGGGGTCGTGGTCACGCTGGAGGGAGCGATCGCGCCTGCACCGCGCAGCTCGCGAACGATCAGCAGAGTCACGAGCACGGTGCCGACGAGGAAGGCGGCGGCCATGAGCCAGTCGCCGGCGAAGCTGAGGCGAGTGCGCGTGGCGTCCATGGAGGGACCCTCCGGAATCGTCCGATTGTGGCGTCGAAACCTGGACTCTAGGCCCGCCGCTGCCGCTTGTCAAGACAACCGTTATATCCTTGGAGGTTATGGAAACGGTGAGGCTCACGATCGACGGGACGCCGATAACCGTCGAGAAGGGCAAAACGGTGCTGCAGGCGGCGATCGAAAACGGGATCGCGGTGCCCTATTACTGCTATCACCCGGGGATCGGCATCGACGGATCTTGTCGCGTCTGCATCGTGAAAATCGAGAAGATGCCGAAGCTGCAGACGTCGTGCTCGACGCTCTGTGCCGACGGGATGATCGTCAGCACGCGCACGCCCGACGTGGTGGAGGCCCGCACGGGGATTTTCGAGTTCCTGCTGATCAATCACCCGCTCGATTGCCCGGTATGCGACAAAGGCGGCGAGTGTCCGCTGCAGGATTTCTCGTACACGTTCGGCCGCGATCAGAGCCGGATGGAATTTCCGCGGCGGATCTTCGACGGCGACGGCGTCAAGGCCGACGTCGATTTCGGACCGACGCTGATGCTCAACCGGAACCGCTGCATCCTGTGCACGCGCTGTGTCCGGTTCATGCGCGACGTGGACGGCGACGCGCAAATCAACATCATCGATCGCGGCTACGGCAGCGAGATCGCCACGTTTCAGGAGGAAGGCGTTCATTCGATCCTGTCGGGCAACCTGATGGACGTCTGCCCGGTGGGCGCGATCACGACGCGCGATTACCGGTTCAAGGCGCGGCCGTGGGACAACCCGATTGTCGCCGACACGATCTGCACGCTGTGCGAGAAGGGCTGCAACGTGAACGCCTGGATCAAGGCCAGACCCGAATGGGCGAAGGGATCCCGGCTGATTCGCTTCACGCCGCGCTTCAATCCTGCGGTGAACGGCTACTGGATGTGCGACATCGGCCGCTTCGAGTATCACTGGATCGAAGGCGACAACCGCCTGCGCAAGCCGCTCGTGCGATCCGACGCGGGCACCTTCACCCCCGTCACCTGGCGCGAGCTGACGTCGAAGCTGTGCGAGCGCCTCGCCGCCGCCGGACAATTGCGTCCCGACGGCGTGCAGTTCCTCCTGTCGGCTCACGCCTCGCACGAAGAGCTGTTTCTCTTCCGTCGGCTCGCCGAGGAATTGATTGGCGACGCCAACGCCGTCCACGTCACGTGGCGCTATCGTGAAAAGGCCCAGCCGCCCGACGCAAAATTTACCGTCCCGCCAGTCGAGGCGCCGAACGTCAACGGCGCGCGGATGTTCGGAATCGTGCCTGGCGGGGTTGGCGACGAGGTTCGCGAGGCCGACAACGTCGCGCTGCGACAGGCGGTCCGGGAAGGTCGCGTCGCGTCGCTCTACGTGTTCGATCCGGGGCCCGAGGGCTCTCTCGGCGACGTCGAATGGGTGCTCGACGCGCGCCGCCGGGGCGTGCTTCCATTGCTGATCGTTCAGGGCGTGCTCCTGACCGAAATCGTCCGGGCCGCCGATTTTGTCCTGCCTGGCGCATCGTATGTCGAGAAGGAAGCGTCTTATACGAACGAGCACGGGCGGCTGCAAGGAACCGCGCGGGCCATGGCCCCGCCCGGCGACGCGTTGGACGACTGGCAGATCGTCGTGAACCTGGCGACGGCGCTCGGCGTCCCGTTCGATTACGTCACGGCGGCCCACGTACGCGCCGATATTGCGGCGCGCTTCGGGGACGCCGCGGGCCTGCACGGGTTGACCACGCTGGCCTTCGCCCGGCCCCTGTCAGCGAAGCACTGGCTGCAGGCGTCGAACCCATCCGAGCGGTGGAAATGGGATTTCATGTACCAGGATCTGCCGCCGGTGAAAGGCTCCGTCGATCCATCCTCGCTGCCGCTGGCGCCCGGCGCCATTGCGCTCAGGGAAGTGAAGTAAGAAGAAATGATGGGAAGGGCGCTGCGCTCGCTCTCGCTTCTCGCCGCTGGCCTCGTGATCGGAACGCTTCCGATGAGCGCGCAGCTCCGGCGACCTCGCGCCGAGCTGAAGCCGCTTGCCGAGAACGACGGCGTTCGCGCCGGCGGCCCGCTGCGTCTGGCGCTGCAAGTGTCGCTGCCCGCAGGCCTCCATACCCAGTCGAACAAGCCGCGCGATCCGCTGCTGATCCCGACGGTCCTCACGATTGACCCGCCACCGGGTGTGACCGTGAACGAGATCGTGTGGCCACCGTCGACCAACTTCACGGTCGCGGGACAGGACCAGCCGCTTGCCGTCTTCGAACACGAGTTCCCGATTGGCGTGGGTGTGACACTGGCGTCGACTGTCGCGGCCGGCGAGCTCGTCGTCCCCGCGCATCTGCGTTATCAGGCCTGCAACGCCGAGCTCTGCTTCCCACCCGCGACCACGGATGCGCAATGGACGCTTCAAGTCGTGCCGGCCGGCGCGTCGATCGCTGCGCGGCATGGCGAGATCTTCGACAAGATTCCGTTCGGGCACGGTGAATCGCCGGGCGCATCGGCGGCGGCACCCCCGCCGCGAGCGGCACCGGCGGCAGACGGAGATCGCGGAGTCACCGAGCTCGATGGCTTCGAAGTCCTGTCTACGACCGTCGGATATCTCCGCAGCGCCGCGTTCCTCGACTTCATTCACAACGCCGAACGCGGAATCAAGGAAAAGGGAATGTTCGAGGGGCGCGGACCCCTCGCCATCCTGCTGATTGTGTTCGTGGGCGGCCTCGCGCTGAACCTGACCCCGTGCGTGCTGCCGATGATTCCGATCAACCTGGCGATCATCGGCGCCGGCACACGCGCAGGCTCGCGCGGCCGCGGCTTCCTGCTCGGCTGTGCGTATGGCGGTGCGATGGCGCTGGTCTATGGTGCGCTCGGGCTGGTCGTGATTCTCACCGCCGGCACGTTCGGGACGATCAATGCCTCGCCGTGGTTCAACGCCGGCATCGCGACTCTGTTCGTCGTGCTGGGCCTCGCAATGTTCGACGTGCTGTTGATCGATTTCTCGAGCTACTCGTCGCGGTTCGGGACGGGCTCACAGGGCCGCGGCACGTTTCTCCTCGCATTCACCATGGGAGCGGTCGCGGCATTGCTGGCGGGCGCCTGCGTGGCGCCGGTCGTGATTCAGGTCGTGCTGTTCTCCAGCAGCCTCTATGCGACCGGCACCAAGATCGCGCTTGCGCTGCCGTTCTTCCTCGGAATGGGCATGGCGCTGCCGTGGCCGTTCGCAGGCGCAGGCCTGGCGGCGCTGCCGAAGCCCGGCCTGTGGATGGTGCGCGTGAAGCAGGCCTTCGAATCGATGGGTGAACGCGTCCGACGTGACGGCCAGCGTCCAGGAAAAGCTGAAGGAAGGCTGGACACCGTCGCTCGCAGACGGTCTGGCCACAGCCGAACGCGAGCGGAAGCCGGTGTTGATCGACATGTGGGCCACGTGGTGCAAGAACTGCCTCACCATGGATCAGACGACACTGCGCGATCCGGCGGTGATGACGGCACTCGACGGCTATGTGAAAGTGAAATTCCAGGCCGAAGATCCGGACGCGCGGCCAACCAGAGATGTGATGCATCGGCTCGACGCGGTGGGCCTTCCGACTTATGTGGTCCTGCGACCGAAGAAGGTCGGGTAGGTCGGGTAGGCCGGGTAGGCCGGGTAGGCACGCGGCGCGTGGAACCATGCGCATGCGCAGTTCGTCGCCGGCGTGGCCGATTTCACCTCGATATTCAGGAGGCGCTCGAGGCCGGCCGGTTCACCAAGCCGACGTTCGAGCGAGCCGATCTGTACCTTCTTTTAAGTTTTAAGTTTTAAGTTTTAAGTTTTAAGTTTTAACTTTCCGCAACAGGGACCACCTGCGGCGGAGCCGCGACGCCCACCGTGCGAGCCGCACGGAGCGGCTTGACGATCAACAGCGCCGTGATCGCGACCGCGATGTTCGTCGTCGCGGCGACGATGAAAACAGCGTGCCACGAGCCGGTGGCCCCCTGCAGCCAGCTGGCGGCGGGCACGAGGAACGACGCCGCGCCTTTGGCGGTGTACAACAGGCCGGCGTTCGTCGTTGCGTACCTGGCTCCATACACGTCGGTACACAGCGCCGGGAACAGGCTGTAGATTTCGCCCCAGGTGAAATACACGAGGCCCGCGGTCGCGATGAAGGCCGCCGGTGTGTTGCCGATCGTGCCGAGCGCCCAGTAGGCGCCCGCGCCGCAGGTGAACACCAGCGCCATCGTGTTCTCGCGCCCGATGTGATCGGACACCCACCCGAACGTCGGCCGCGCCAACCCGTTCAGGATGTTGTCGACGATGCCCGCCATCACGAGCACGGTGGAACTGATGAACAGGAAGTTCACCGGCAGTCCCGCAATCTTGTAGTCGCGCGCAATCGGCGCAACCTGTGCGGTGACCACGAGGCCGCTGGCGGCGACGAGCACGAACATCACGTACATGGTCCAGAACAGCGGCGTCTGCAGCATCTCCGTCGGCCGATAGTCGCGCGTCCCCTGCGCGATTCTGCGGGCGACGGGCTTCGGCGCCTCGCCGGGCTTCGGCGCCTTCAGCAGCTGCGAGAGGACGAGGATGACGGCGCCCTGGGCGAAGCCGAACCACAGGAACGCGCGATCGTAGCCGTAGTTCCTGATGACCGAGATAATCGGGTACACCGTTGCCGCCGCGCCCGCGCCGAACCCTGCGGCGGTGAGGCCGGCGGCGAAGCCGCGGCGGTCGGCGAACCACTTCAACGCGTTGCCGACGCACGTGCCGTAGACCGCGCCCGCGCCGACGCCGGATATCGCGGCTGCGAGATAGAGCATCGGCAGCGAGCTCGCGAACGAGTTCAACCACCATCCGATCGCGACCACGACGCCGCCGAACATCACGACGATCCGCGGTCCGAACCGGTCGACGAACCAGCCTTCGACCGGCACGAGCCACGTCTCGGTCGCCACGAAAATCGTGAACGCGATCTGGATGTTCGTACGTCCCCAGTGGAACCTCGCGTCGATCGGATCGACGAAGTAGGTCCAACCGTACTGCAGGTTGGCGATCATCACCATGCAGATGACGCCCGCGACCAGCTGAATCCAGCGGTTGACGGGGACGGTCGGGCCGCTGGGGTCTCGTTGGTTTGCCATGGGACGGCCAGGCTGCTACCGGGGAGGACGCTGAGGACGCGGAGGTTCAATCCTGCAGCCCGTCAGGATTGTTCCTCCGTGTCCTCCGTGTCCTCCGCGGTGAAATCCAGATTAGTCAGACACGCTAGCCTACATTAACGTGAACCGCAGCTCAACGGCCGGGGTTCAAATCGCGCAACACGACATGCAATACCTGACCGGCCATGCGGGCGTCGCGCTCGACGACGGTTCGGTCGCCGCCGTCGCGATACGAGCGCGCCGCCGGCGGGAGCCGTGCGCACGCGCTCGTGATGAGGCCCGCACGTTCCGCCGCCGCAATGCGGTCTTCGAACGACAGCGCCGCGATATCCGCCGCCGCGTATCGAACGTGCGCCAGCGCGTCGGTGATGATCGCCTCGAGAATGCCGCAGGTTGTGGCGAGCGCCCGCTCGAATTCCCGCCGCTCCAGCGCGTCCCGGCTCTCCACGTAGGCTTGCTCGAGTACCGGGCGGAGGTCGCGGTTGTGCACGAAATCGAACCGGTGGGGCGGCGGAGGTTCGGCGGGGGACGAGGCCGCGCTGCCGGCGGCGGCGAGCGATCGGGCCGCCTGCTCCAGTACGCCGACGATCCGATTCACGATGTCGCCGACGTCGGCACGTTCGAGCGCCTGTCCGTCCGCGCGGACGAGCAGGGCGTCGCTGTAGGCGCGCGACAGCCAGTGGCTCTTGCTGCCGCCGGACAACGCCGTCACGATCGACTCGCAGTCGTGCTGCCAGATGCGCGCGCCGGCGAGCGCTTCGCGGTCCTCGGGCGCGCGGCGCAGGGTCCCGCATAGCTGGCGCCCCCGGCCGATCACGTCATCGAGGTGAAGGAGGTACGCGTCGATGGCCGCGGAATCCATTGGCGTGTCCGGTCTGCAGCAACTCGGCAATCTGGTCGATGTGTGTGTGCATCGCCTGCGCGGCAGCCTCGGGATCGCGCCGGCGCAGCGCCTCGACCACCGCCTCGTGGCCCCGGATCGATCGCTCGGGACGGCCTTTCTGTTTCAGCGTCAGCGTTCGCGATTCGATCAGCAGGTTGTTCAACGTTTCCATGATGCGCACGACCGCGCGATTGCGGGTGGCGCGCGCGAGAACGGCGTGAAAGGCCGTGTCCTCGACGATAGCGGATCGCCCCACCTTGAGTTTGCGCCGCTGGGTCTCGACGATGCGCTGCAGGTCGGCCAGGTCGTCGTCGGTCACGCGGAGGGCCGCGGCGCGCGCCACGGCGGGCTCGAACATCCGGCGCACGTCCAGGAGCTCGTCGCGCAGGTCGTGGCGGTAGGTCAGGACCGACGCGAGCGGCGCCACGAGCCGGTTCACGTCGAGCTCGCGCGGGAACGTGCCCTGCCCGTGGCGGGTCTCGAGCAGGCCGATCGTCTCGAGCAGGCGCAGGGCATCGCGGATCGACCCGCGGCTCACGGCGAAGCGCTCGGCGAGCAGGCGCTCGCCCGGCAGCGGCTGGCCGGTCGGCAGCGTGCCGTCGAGGATCAGCACGCGAATGCGATCGGCGATTTCCTCGGCGACGCGCGTCTTCTTGATTGGCCCGACCAGGCGCACGGCGCGATCGGCGGCGCGGCGCCGGGAAGCCCGTGCGGGCCCCGGCGCACCGCTTCCCGCGGCGTGGTCTCGATTCCCGGGCACGCCCCGAGCATGGCGCTTGACAGGCTCCAGCAGGGGTGTCACACTTTTTGCCTTAACTGGTTGGACCACTGGGCCAGTGTACCATAGCGCAATTGCCGATTTCAGATTGCAGATTTCAGATTGTAAAGTTCAGATTTCAGATTGTGAAAATGGGGAAGACTTCAAACGCCGGTGGCAGCGATTCACAATCGGTCGACACCAATCTGAAATCTGAACTCTGCAATCTGAAATCGCCGACAACGGTAGCAGAGTTCGTGACCA
>QHWF01000549.1 GCA_003222455.1 Acidobacteriota bacterium | reverse complement strand
CGAGGTGGACTACCGCGACCCCGAGGTGATGCGGACGCACGGCTATCACTGGTTCGACAATGCGCGCATGCTGCACGAGCCGCACCCCGATCCCATCCGCCGCGGGCCGCTCCTCTACAACGTCTTCAACACACGCACGGAGGGACACGCCACCGGATGGGAAGAGATGATGCTGCAGGCCGGCATGTTCGACGCCCGGCCACGATCGAGGGAGTTGATCTACGTGCTCCTCGCCGAACGCGCGGCGCGGGCGCTCGGCGATCTCCGGATGCACGCGAACGAATTCACGCTCGAGCAGGCGGCTCAGTTCGCATCCGCGAACACGCCCCGCGGCTGGCTGCGGCTCGACGCCAGCACCGTTCGCGAGGAACAGCATCTCTACCTGCAGCAGCCCGCCTACGGCACCAGCTACGTGACCGGCAAGATCCAGGTCGAGCAGCTGCTCTCGGAGCGGAAACAGCAGCTCGGCGATCGCTTCACGATGAAGCAGTTCATGGACGACTTCAACGCCGCGGGCCTCGTACCGGTGTCGCTGCTTCGATGGGAGCTCACCGGTCGGCTGCCCGCCGATGTCGCGCAGATGATTGCGCCTTGAGCGTGAACAGACAGAGCGTCTGAATCGACGCGGTGACGGAATAATGGATCTCCTCCAGCTCGAACACTTTCTCGCCGTCGTTGAAGAAGGCACCTTCACGCGGGCGGCGGAGCGCGTTTCCCGTACGCAGCCTGCGGTGAGCCAGAGCATCAAGAAGCTCGAAGAAGAGATCGGAGGCCAGCTCTTCTCGCGCGATCTCCACGACGTGTCGCTCACCGAGGCCGGCAAGACGCTCGTGGAGTACGCGCGCAAGATGGTTCGGGCGCGCGACGATGCGATGCGGGAGCTGGGCGCGCTGAAGGCGCTCAAGACGGGAACGCTCAACATCGCCGCGCACGAGTCTGCGGCCGTGTACCTCTTGCCCGCGCCACTGCGGACGTATTTGACCCGCTTCCCGGACGTGAAAGTGGGCATCTATCGGAGCCCGCTCGCGGAGATTCCGCGGCAGGTGATGGATCGGGAAGTCCACGTCGGCTTCGTCAAAGACGAGCCCGGCTTTCACGAGCTGAAGTGCATCGAGGTCCATGCGGACGAGATGATTCTCGTGGCGCCGCCTCACCATCCATTGGCCGGACGCCAGGACATCCATGTTCGCGATCTGGGCTCTGAACGCTTCGTCGTGCACCACCTGTGCAGCACCACCGAACAGAAGATCCTGCGCCTGTTCGAGCAGCACAACACGCTGTGCCACATCGCCGCGGAGTTGTGGAGCTTCGAGAACATCAAGAGCTTCGTGCAGGCAGAGGTCGGCGTCGCGATCGTGCCGCGGATCACCGTTGCGCAGGAGCTGCGCGACCGGGCGCTCGTCCAGATTCCGGTGGCCGAGCTGAATATGCCCCGACGCACGCTGATGGTGTTTCGCGAGCAGGGCTATCTGTCACAGTCGACGCGCGAGCTGATCACCATCGTCAGGAACTTCAATTGGGACAGCGGGACCATCACCCTGCGGCCGGCTGCGGCGTCGAGGCGCCGCGCCTGACGACCCACAACATCTTTCATCTCGGAGCGGGGACGTCGCGGTCCATCGCCATTCGATACTCCGCCGTGGCGGCGTTCAGCTCCTTGTTCAGACCATCCAGCACGCCGACGGCCGCATCTGTCGGCCGCTCGTCGGCGCCACCCGCGACGTCGCCGGCACCGCTATTGACGACGCCGTTCAGCCAGATCAAGTTCTGATAGACCTTGTACGATTCGACGTACCACTTGTCGTCGCTGTGCATTTCCGTGCGCGACACGAGACGGAGCTCCACATCGAGGAGCTTCCGATCGATGTCTCGAAGCGCCCGTTCTGCCTCGAGCTTGCCAGCGTCGGCTTTCAGATCGTCTTCGATCTGCTTCCGCATCACCTCGATGCTGTTCACGATGTCGGCAGCGGCTGTCATGGCGTCGCGAATGCGGATCTGCATCGCTGTGGACTCCGTCAGGTCGGCAGCGCTGGCGGTGATCGACGGGTCTTTCAGAACATCGAGCGACCGATTGAAAATCTGGCCGTTGATCCGGATGCGCACGCTGTATGTTCCGGGTGTGACGATCGGACCCGTCACTTGCGCGCCTTCGATGCCCCAATGGACGACCGGCCGGGTCTCCTTGCCGTTGAACCGCGGCTCTTCCCAGATGTGCGGGTTATCCGGCGGCGTCGTTCGGAACGCCACCTGGTGGGGAGGATCGTAGCGGAGATCCCAGACGATCCGATTCGGCCCGGCGCGTCCTGGTGACTCGATGGTCCGGATCACCGCGCCGTTCGCGTCCAGAATTTCGGCACGCACCGGCTCGGCGGGAGCTGCCTTGGCGTCATACAGAAATTCCGCGCGGCCGGCGCGGGCCTGGCGGAACGCCGGGCGCGGATCGTACACGTGCACGGCCTCGTCGGTCCGGACCCGGTCTGATTGCTCGAGCCTCGTGATGTCGCTCAGGATGAACAGGCCCCGTCCGTACGTCGATACGACGACATCGTGCCACAGCTTCGGGACGGTGATCCAGGTGACCGGCGCGGCCGGCAGACCTTCTTTGAACGGTGTCCACGTCACGCCATCGTCCAACGAGTAAAAGAAAGCATGCCCCGTTCCGGCGAAGAGCATGCCGCGCCGATTCGGGTTTTCGGCAACCGACATGACGTACGCGAGCGGATGCCTCGACGGCAGACCGTCGCTGATCTTCTTCCATGTCTGACCGAAGTCGGTCGTTTTGTAGATGAACGGATCGCGGTTGTCCATCAGATGCAGATCGACGACGACATACGCCGTGGCAGGATCGAAGTGTGACGGCTCTATCTTCCGCACGGTACCCCAGGACGGCAGGCCGGACATGTTCCTCGTGACGTTCGTCCACTTCGCGCCAGCGTCGCGCGTGTACCACACCTGGCCGTCGTTCGTCCCGGCCCAGATCAGCCCGCGTTGCATCTCGGACGGCGCGATCGCGAACACCACTTCTCCGTAGAACTGACCGAGGTTGTCGCCGACGATGCCGCCCGACGAGACGAGCCGGCTCTTGTCGTTGGTCGACAAATCCGGGCTGATCGTCCGCCAGCTCTGGCCGCCGTTGGAAGTCGCGAAGATCACCTGGCAGCCGTAGTACACGGTGTTGTGATCGAACGGGTCGATGGCGAGCGGCGGTGTCCAGTGGCAGCGGTATGGGATACCGGTCGGCGGCGAGTCGAGCGTGTGCATCCCGGGGCTGACGGACCGCGCGCGCCTGGTGCGAGCATCCCACCGCGTGACCTCGTTGCCGTAGCAACTTGCCCACACGACGTCGGCGTTCGTTTGATCGGGCAGCGTGAAGCCGGACTCGCAGCCGCCGAGATTCGGCTGCCACGGGGTCGCGCCAATCCCGCCGCGTCCCCCGCGACCGCCGCGGCCGCCCCGACCGCCGCGGCCCGCATCCTCGGCTCGCCCGGATCCCACGCCGACGGCGCCCGCGTACGACGGCACGTTCGGAACCACGACCGGCGAATCGCTTGGCCCGCGCATCGTGCCGTCGTCCTGCCGGTTGCTGTAGATCCAGTACGGCACCTGGCTGTCGACGGCGACGTGGTACATCTGGCCGATCGGCAGCACGATCTGATTGAAGGTCCGGCCATGATCGGCTGTGATCCCCATGCCGCCGTCACCCGTTGCAACCCAATGATCCGGATTCTTTGGATCCATCCAGATGTCGTGGCAATCGCCGCATCCGCCGCCGGTGTTGATAGTGAACGTCTGCCCCCCGTCGAGCGACCGGTGGAAGCTGCTGTTCGCCACGAGCACTTCGTCGGCGTTGGCCGGATTCACGTCGATCCGGATGTAATAGCCCGCACGGCCGATGAGCGTCCGGTCCCAGCTCACCACGCGCCATGCGCCGCCGCCATCGTCGGACCGCCACAGCGATCCTTGATTCGCCGTCTGAATGAGCGCGTACACGCGCTTCGGGTCCGAGCGTGCGATCGCGACATCAATCTTGCCGACTGGTGATTTCGGCAGACCGTTCTCGAGCTTCCTCCAGGTCGCGCCACCATCGCGGGTCATGTAGACCGCGCTACCGGGCCCGCCGCTGTTCTCGATCCAGGTGTGGAGCTCGACCTGCCAGGTTCCGGCGACGAGCACGTTCGGATCGGTGGCGTCCATCGACAGGCCCGAGCAACCCGTATTCTCGTCGGCAAACAGCGAACGCTGCCATGTGCGTCCGCCATCGTTGGTCTTGAAAACGCCTCGTTCCTGCTGTGGTCCGGTCGCCCGTCCGAGCGCGCAGACGTAGACGATGTCCGGGTTCACTGGATGCACGATGATCCGGCCGATGCGTCCTGTGTCGACCAGGCCCATGTTCGCCCAGGTCTTCCCGGCGTCGACGGACTTGTAGACGCCGTCTCCCATGACGTCGCTATCGCGAATGGTCCAGGCCTCGCCGGTGCCGGCCCACACGATGCGGGGATCGGATGTGGCGAGCGCCAGCGCGCCAATCGCCTGAACCGGTTGATCGTCGAAAACCGCCTCGAACGTCCTGGCGCCGTCCGTGGTCTTCCACACGCCGCCAGACGCGGCGCCGGCGTAGTACGTCCCGGTGTCTCCCGGGACGCCGGCGACGGCGGCAATCCTGCCTGCGCTCTCGGGGCCCATGTAACGGAACCGCGGTGTGTCACTACCGGGTGGGGACGACTGACCCGGCGGTTGCGGAGCGAACGCCGCCACTGCGAGCGACGCGGCGCAGATGCTTCCGATAAGCAGCCTCGAAGTCGTCATGGAATCAGTGCACTCCTTGTTTGCCTTCATCGTGCGTCCATGGAGTCTACGTTAGGATCACGGTCCCATGACGATCCTTGGCGGCGTGTCCTCCCCATCCACCCTTCTTATCGACCCATAAGTTCAGGTGCGACTACAATCGGCGCGTGCGCGACGCCACGCGCGCCCGGAGGTCGCCATGTATCCATCCGCCCTCGATCGCCTTGTCCTGCCAGCGGTGGCCCTGAGCGTCACGCTGGCGGTGCCGAGCGTCGCGACTGCGCAGGGAACGCCTGCCGACTACGCGCGCGCGGAAAAGCTGCGGACCACGTACGAAAGCCTGGTGGTTGACATCGCCGGGCCGCCGACCGCCATCGGAAACACCCACCGCTTCTGGTACCGCAAGATGGTGCGAGGCGCCGAGCAATTCGTCGTCGTCGACGCGGACACACAGCAGCGGCAGCCTGCCTTCGACCACGAGAAAATTGCCGCATCGCTGTCGAAAGCCGCCGGAACCACATACAAAGCGACCGCGCTTCCGTTCAACACGCTCACGTTTACTGACGACGGCTCCGCGATCACCGTCAATGTGGAGGGCACACCCTACCGGTGCGGCGTGGCCGACGCCACCTGTCGCAAGCTGGACACGCCGCTGCGCGCCGGCGCGGGGCTCGGGGTGGGCCGCCGTCGGCAGGACGATGGACCGCGGGTCTCACCTGACGGCAAGTGGGAAGCGCTCATCAATAACTTCAACATTGCGATCCGGGCGGCCGGTACGCGCA
>QHWF01000548.1 GCA_003222455.1 Acidobacteriota bacterium | reverse complement strand
GTGATCGCTCCGGTTGTCAGATCGAGACGGGAGATGGTCTGGTCGCCACAGTTCGGGACCCACAGGCTCCCGAATCCCGCCGCCAGGCCCGAGCACGGCTTCTTCCCGGCAGTCACCGTCATCTTCACCGTGTTCGATGCCGGATCGAGCTGCGAGACGCTGTCGCGTGGTTCGTTCGACACCCAGGCCGTGTGGGCGATCGGATCGATCGCAAGCCAGTCGGGGTTACCGGGAACCGGATACACGGCCTCTGGTTTCAGCCGTTCAATGTTGATTTTGACTCCTGGCATGTTGACGCCCGGCTTCGGCGGCTGCTGCACCACAACGAACGCAAAGGCCGCGAAGGCCGCAAAGAAACGACCTTCACAGCAGGCATCGAAGACGAACTGGAGTGTTCGCCGGCCCCACCAACCTTGTATGAACATGGTTTTGTTTGCGACCCCTGCGGCCTTTGCGGCCTTTTGCGTTTCTTCGTGGGCCGTGAAGGCCCCGGCTGCATAATAGCCGTTCATGATCCCAGGGGGTAATACGGCTCGGATGGCATGGCTGCTGCTGGCTTTGCCGGTGCCGTTGGCGGCCATCGCGGCGGCGCAGCAATCCCTCGTCACTGCGCCGCAGTCGGTCGAATTCTTCGAGGCCCGGGTGCGGCCGGTACTGGCCTCGAACTGTTACGAATGCCACACCGATCAACGAAACGGCGGGCTGCGCGTGGACTCCCGCGAGGCGCTTCTCAAAGGCGGCCGGCGAGGGCCGGCGATCGTCCCCGGCGATCCCGACAACAGTCTGCTGATGCAGGCGGTCCGTCAGACGAACGACGCACTGAAGATGCCGAAGGGCGGTCGTCTGGCGCCTGCCGAGATCGACGCGCTCGCGGAATGGATCCGAGGCGGGGCGGTCTGGCCGGCCGCACCGCCTGCGACAACTGTCTCGACGTCCGTACCGCGCGCGGCCGCGTCGAACACGGTTGCCGGAGCCAGAGCCGCCGCCTACGCCATCACACCGGAGCAGCGCGCCTTCTGGTCGTTTCAGCCGATTCGCCGGCCGGCGGTTCCGGCGGTGAGTCATGGCACGTGGCCGAAGAGCGACATCGATCGCTTCATTGTCGCGAAGCTGGAACACGAAGGCCTGGCCCCGGTCGGCGCGGCCGACAAGCTCACGCTGATCCGGCGCGCGTCACTCGACCTGACGGGGCTGCCGCCGACGCCGGAAGAGATCGACGCCTTCGACAAAGACGATTCACCCGAGTCGTTCGCGAAGGTCGTGGATCGACTGCTGGCATCGCCGCATTACGGCGAGACGTGGGGTCGCCTGTGGCTCGACGTGGCGCGCTTCGGCGAAGACGACTACCGCTCGCTGGATCCCAAAGGACGCGGACACAATCCGTATCCGAACGCGTACCTCTATCGCGACTGGGTCGTCAAGGCGTTCAACGACGACATGCCGTACGACCACTTCGTGAAGGCGCAGCTCGCGGGCGATCGGCTCGGCGACGACGGGCGCGCGCGTACGCTGCCCGCTCTCGGATTTCTCGGCCTCGGGCCGTGGTACTACGACAACGGCGCCGTCGAAATCACGCGCGCCGACGAACGCCACGATCGCGTCGACGTCGTGTCGCGCGGCTTCCTCGGACTGACCGTGGGGTGCGCGCGGTGTCACGATCACAAATACGATCCGATTCCGGCGAGCGATTACTACGCGCTCGCGGGCGTGTTCCTGAATACCACCTACCACGAGTACGCGCTGGCGCCGAAGAAGGTGGTCGACGACTACAAGGCGCAGGACAAAAAGATCGAAAACAAAGAGAAGCTGCTCGACGAGTTCACGAAGACCGAGTCGACGCAGCTCGCCCAGACGCTCGCCCTGCAGGCATCGAAGTACATGAGGGCGGCGTGGCGCGTCACCGGCGAGCCGAAGGAGGAGGTTTCGAAAGTCGTCGACGCGGAGAAGCTCGATTTCGAGCTGTTCGATCGCTGGATCAAGTTTCTCGCCAAACCGCCCCGTTTCTATCCATACCTGACGAAGTGGCAAACGATGCTCACGGGCGGCGGGTCGAAGGCCGAGGCACAGAAGCTGGCGGACCAGTTCCAGGCGTTGCTGCTCGACGTGCTGTTCGAGCGGAAAGAGATCACCGAGGAGAACGACATCATCAAGGCCAAGGCGCTGCCGGGCACCAGGAAGAAGGAGCCGGCGAAGCTGCCGAGCGACTTCGTGACCAACGACGACTTCTGTCCCGGCTGCAGTCTCGAACTGAAAAGCCTGCCGATCGAGCGCCAGAACCTGTGGACCGACGTGTTCCAGCGGGACCTGCAGGAAGGCTTCGATCCCGCTCAGCAGATGGATCGAGTGAAGCCGGGCCTGCTCGTGTTCCGCGGTTGGGGACTGGAGCGGCAGCTGGCCGCCGACCGGCGGCGCTACGTCGACGCGTTGCGGCAGGATATCGAAGCGCTCCGGAAGGCGCAGCCGCCGCGGTTCCCGTTCGTCCACGGCGTCGCCGATGTCGAGGAGCCGGTCAACCTCCACATCAGCAAACGCGGCAATCCGTTCAATCCGGGAGACGAAGAACCACGTCATTTCCTTTCGGTGCTCAGCGACGGCCCTCCGTCAGGCTTTACCACTGGCAGCGGACGCCTCGAGCTGGCCGAAGCCATTCTGCGCCAGCCGATCGCGATGCGAGTGATCGTCAATCGCGTCTGGAAGGGGCACTTCGGCACCGGACTCGTGGACACGCCGAGCAACTTCGGCGTGACCGGCGAGCGGCCCACGCACCCGGAGCTCCTCGACTATCTCGCGCAGTCGTTCATCGACGGCGGCCTGTCGATCAAAAAACTCCATCGCGAAATCATGCTGGCCGCCGTGTACCAGCTCGGCGCCGCCCATGATCAGAAGAACTTCGAGAAGGACTCGGGCAACCGGCTGTACTGGCGCGCTACCCGTCACCGCATGACCGCGGAGCAGATTCGCGACTCGGTGCTCTTCGTCTCTGGCGCGCTCGATCCGAAAATCGGCGGCCCCTCCGCTCCGCTTACGCCCTCGTACGCGCGGCGCACCGTGTACGGACGGGTCAGCCGCTACAAGCTGGATGAGTACCTCCAGTTGTTCGATTTTCCGAGCCCGAACCTGTCGGCCGAGAAACGCTTCGCGACGACGGTGCCGCTGCAGCGGTTGTTTTTCTTGAACAGCGACTTCATGCAACAACAGGGCGAGCTGCTTGCGAAGCGCGTCGCCGGTGAGGCGACCACGACCGGCCGAGTGCAGAAGGCCTACCGCCTGATCTTCGGCCGGGCGGCGACCGACGCTGAGGTGCGGGCGGCGATCCAGTACCTCTCGACCGAGCCGATGAAGGAATACGAAGAGCGGAAGGCGGCGAAAGAGGCAGGAGGGGCAGGACGGGCGGGAAAGGCAGGAAAGGCAGGACAGGCAGGAGGGGCGGGAAAGACTGCACGGGCAGCACAGGCAGGACGGGCAG
>QHWF01000547.1 GCA_003222455.1 Acidobacteriota bacterium | reverse complement strand
AGTTGCAAATCGCAAACCGATCACAGGATGCTCAGCGCACCGGCTCTTCACGAAGCCACGAAGAAACACGATGCGCACGAAGTATCCAAAAGGGATCTTCGTGTCCTTCATCCTCTTCGTGACTTCGTGAAAAGCCGCCCCGCCGACTACGATCGTCCTAGCAGCGCCAGCAGTCCCATCGTCAGCCACGGAACGTAGGTGATGACCAGCACCCCGATTCCGAGGATCGCCATCATCGGCAGCGCGGCAACGCACACTTCCAGGACCGGCCGCTTGAAGCGGTACGACGCGAGAAAGATGTTCAGGCCCACGAGCGGCGTCAGGAACCCGAGCTCGAGGTTCGCGATGAAGATGATGCCGAGATGCACCGGATGGATCCCGAACGCGGCGCCGATCGGCACAATGAGCGGCACCACCACCACAATCGCCGCCCAGATTTCCATGAGCCATCCGACGGCGAGCAGGAACAGATTCAGCACCAGCAGGAACGTGAACTTCGACGTGATGTTCGTGCGCGCCCACGCCAGCAGCCTGGCCGGGACCTGCGCGCCCACGAGATAATTCGTCAGGCCGACCGCGACGCCCAGAATGATCAGCACGCCGCCAACCACCGTGACACACTCGCTGAACGCCCGCAGCAAATCGCGCCGCAGCGACAGATCGTGGTGGACGAATGTCTGCACGACGAGCGCATAGAGCGCCGTCAGTGCCGCCGCTTCAACCGCCGTCGCCAGCCCGCTGAACATCGCCACGAGGACCAGGCCTGGCATAGCCAGCTCCCATTTCGCGACCCACAGGGACTGGAATGCCTCCCGTGCCCGGAACGGGTACCGTCCCGCGCCCGACACGATGCCCTCGCGCACGCCCCATGCGGCCACCATCGACGTGAGCAGAATGCCCGGAAGTATGCCGCCGATGAAAATATCCTCGATCGGGATCTGCGCGACGACCGCATAGAGAATCAGCGGCAGCGCCGGCGGCAGCAGCAGCCCGAGCGACCCCGACGCGGTCAGCAGGCCGAGCGCGAACTTCTCGCGATAACCGTCCCGGAGTAGTGCCGGAAACAGCACGCCGCCGACCGCGAGAATTGTCACGCCCGATCCGCCGGTAAACACCGTGAAGAACGAGCACAGCACCGCACACACGACGGCGGTGCCCCCGGGAATCCAGCCGAAGAACGCACGGAACACCCGCAGCAGGCGCTCCGACGCGTGCCCTTCGGCCAGCAGAAAGCCGGCCAGCGTGAACAGCGGGATCGCGGGCAGCGTGGGCGAGACGCTCAGCGAGTAGGTTTCGATGAGGATGGTCGCCGGCGTCACCCCCTCGCGCATGAACAGGAACGCAGCCGTGCCCCCGAGAATCGCGAACAGCGGCGTCCCCGCGATCGCCGCGGCGACGATGACGACGAACCCGGGCCACAGGCGTTGGCCTTCGAGCAGCGATGGCGTCCAGATGAACGCGAGACCCGCGACGATGCCGAGCGCCGCCAGCGCGCGATCGGTCCACATGGCACGACGGGATGCAGGATGGTCGCGATTGGACAGGGCAGGCGTCTCGGTCCCGGCACGCCAGACGAGGCGCCCGGCAATCAGCGCAAAGGCAACAGGCAGCACCAGTTGCGCCACCCACGCCGGGATGTCAGCGCCGATCGTCGTGCCCGCTTCGCGCTCGATCATCGCCATCTGCCCGCCGCCCCACGCCAGGACGACGGCCGCGCACGCGCCGAACGCGGCGGCGAGGATGTCGGCGGCCCGCCGTCCGATTCCGGGTGGAATGAAGGTGCCGGTCGCGAGCGCGAGCAGTTTCCCTTCGCGCGCGGCAATCGCGGCGCCCAGGAAGCCAACCCACAACGTGAGGTGTTGAACAATCGGGCCCGAACCCGGAATGCCGCGGCCGAAGGCACGCCGCGACACGATCTCGCTGAGGGGAAGGAGGACCATCACCAGGAGCGCCAGCGATGCGAACGCATCTTCGATGCGCGACACAACGCCGGTCTGTCCTCTGCGGGTGGCGGTCGGTTCGAGGTGCGGGACGACGCCGGTTCCGTCACCGGCGGGCCGGCCAAGGTCGGCCCCTGCGACGCCGGTCACTTCTTGTTCTTGCGGAATTCATCCCTCGCTTTGGCGGCGAGATCGAAGATTTCCGGCGGGACCATCTCCCCGCGCATCGTCTTCGCGAGGCCGTCGATCTCGGTGCGCCACTCGGGCCCGGTGGCTTTCGTCACGGTGAGACCCTGTTTCGTCATCGCGGCCACGGCGTCGGCGTCCTGCTTCGGTACGTCCACCTGCAGGCGCTTCTCGACGCCGGCGGCAGCCTCGAGCAACTTCGGCCGGTCCGACTCGGGGATGGCTTTCCATGCCTTCTGCGTGATGATGTTCGCACCGATGATCGGCGCCAGGCCGATGTCGAGCATGTAGGGCGTCTGGCGATACCATTGAAACAGCATCGCGGCGAGCGGCGGTGTCGGCAGCCCTTCGATCATGCCGGTGGTGAGACCCGTCATGATGTCGGTCATCGCCATGGCGCGCGGCTCGAAGCCGTTCGCCTTGAACCACTGCACCATGCGATCGTTGCCTGCCGACGTATACAACTTGATCTTCTTCAAGTCGTCCACCGTCTGCACCGGCTTCTTGGTGAACACCTGTGTCCAGCCGCCGTGTCCCCAGTTCAGGAGCACGAAGCCTTTCGGTTCGATGCGCTTCCGGATCGCGGGCGTGAGCTTCTCGGTGACGTAGTTCAGCTCGTCGTAGGATTCGAAAAAGAACGGAATGTCGAACACGTTGAAGGCCGAATCGATGGTGCCGAGGCCGACGGCGGTGAAGGCCGCGGCCTGCAAGGCATCCAGGCGCATCTTGCGCAGCACCGTCGGCTCGTCGCCCTGTGAGCCGCCGCCGTAGACCGTCACCGTGATCTTCCCGCCGGTCGCCTCTTTCCAGTCGTCGCCCATCTGCTTCAGGCTCTTGTCCCAGACCGAGCCTTCGGGCACGACGGTCGCGAGCTTGATGGTGGTTTGCGCGATCGGCGCGGCGGTCGAGAGCATCAGGCAGAGAACCACGAAGGACATGGACAGTCGTGCGGCGACTGTGCCGTCTTCCTTCACGCATTCCTCCTGCTGAACTACTGCCTGCGCCTGGCGGTCCATTCGCCCAGTCCCATCCCGCCGAGATCGGCCCTGCCGTTCACGATCGAGTCGCCCTCGACGTCGCCGGTGAGGGACACGGGGATGTCTCCCTGCGGCGTTTTCGCGATCATCGAGAGCTTCAGCGTCTTCCCGTCGATGGTGCCTTCAACGGCAAGCTCGCCCAGGTGCGTCGCCATGGTTCCGGAGATCTTTCCCGCTTCGTCGGTCAGCGTTGCGGTGACCGGAAACTCGCCCGCCTGCGTCTTGACCGTGACGTCCCATTGGCCGGCCGCCCCACTGGACGCCGGCGCAGCAGTGGTGGACTCGGCGCTCGACGCCGTCGTCGCGGCGGCGGCAATCGGCGCTGTTGTCGTGCCGGCACGCTTCGCGCTGAAGTCGCCCTCGGCAAACCCGCCGAAATCGGCCTTGCCACCCATTGACGCTCCGTCGACGGTGCCGCTCATCGTGATCGGCAGCGGCTGCCCCTGGAAGTTGATGGTAAACGCCAGCTTGAGCTCGGTGCCGGTGATCGTGCCTTCGACGGGCAGCTCGCCCGCCTGCGACTTGAACATCCCGGTGACCTTTTCGCCATCCTGTTTCAACGACACCAGCGTGGTCCGCGCGCCCTGCGGCGAGTTGATGGTGAGATCCCAGTCACCTGTAATAGTCGTCTGCGCGATGGCCGTCGCCGGCACGCACGCGCAGACGAAGAACAGCAATGCCGGCAGCAGGTAATTCCCACGGGTCATGACTTGGCCTCTTCTGAACGACATGGAGGACACGAACGAATCAGAGGACACCACGCAAGGGATTCGGCGCCGAATCAACCGGACTCTTTGCGAACTCTGAGCGGAACCCGGATTCTACTACGGGTTGCGGCTTATGCGCCGCGCCGACAGCGAGCCTTCGCCGACGTTGCCGAGCCGTGCCGTGCCCGTGATGTATTCGCCGTCGATCGTCCCCTTCATCGTGATGGGCAGCGGTGAGCCCTGCTCGGGCACGACCCACGTGACGGTGACCTGATCGCCGCTCACCGTGCCTTCGAGTGGAAACTCGCCATCTTCGTTGACGACGCGGCCGCTCAGCTTTGTGCCGTTCTGGTTGATCGTCATGTTCACGGCCATTTCGCCGTTCGGCACGACGAACTCGACGCGCCAGTTGCCCGCCACATCGACCGGGGCTGCCGCGGTCCACAGAAGCAGCAAGATCGTTAACATCGAGTCCAGTTTACTTCCGGCCGAGGAGATTCGGCCGTCCAAAAATGGACTCGACCGCGGTGCGTCGAAGCGCCGCTCGCACGCCGGCAAACGTCGCGCCGTCTGCCGCGATCAGCCGGGCGACCAGCAGCCCGGATTCGATGGCGTCGACGGCGACACGCGACGCCGGCAGGTTCTCGAACCGGCGGTGCAGCGCTTCGGCCGCGCCGGCATCGACGCGGCCATGCTTCACAAGAGTCGTCGCGAAGTAGCCGGCATCGCCGGCCATCCACGGCGCGGTGAGGGCGCGATCGCGCGGCGTCACGCGGAAGCGTTCCAGGTAGGTCAGCGCGCCGGCAACGCGCAGCCGCAGCTCGTGCGCGAACGCTTCGAACTGCCACGCCTCGCCGCGGCCCAGGCGCCCGGCCATCAGGGCATCGCTCCAGTACAAGCGCGACGTCGCATCGGCCTCGATGTCGAACTGCTGCGAGACCGACGCGCCGGCAAATGGAATCACCGGATCCCAGTGGCAATGCAGCTCCGCATCCGGATCGAGCCGATACTCGTGCCGGATCGTTGCGGGTGCCGCATGTCCCGGATGGACCTGCAGCGCCGACTGTGATGTCAACACGGCCAGCGCGCCCGATCGGACGCGAATCGATTGCCGCAGCGCGTCTCCGGCAAATACACCCGGGCCCGAACACACGACGATCACGTACGCGGCATCATCCAGGTCGAACGCGCCGATGCGGAACGGCGGTTCCGCGTACGCGTGCGCCACGATCGTGCGGCCGCGCCGCGTGTCGAACTCGATCTCGAGACGTGCGCACCGGCCGATGACCCCGGGGACTCGCGAATCCGGTCCCCTCAGGATTGAGCCTCCGCGTCCTCCGCGTCCTCTGCAGTAGGCCCGTCGTAGAGGAGCTCTTTCCGGATCCAGTCGATCACCTCGGCCAGTCCGGCGCCCGTCTTCAGGTTGGTGAAGACGAACGGCCGCTCACCACGCATCGTCTTCGAATCGCGCGCCATGATGTCGAGGGCGGCGCCGACGTGCGGGGCGAGATCGATTTTGTTGATGACCAGCAGATCCGAGCGGGTCACGCCCGGTCCACCTTTGCGAGGAATCTTGTCGCCGCCCGATACGTCGATCACGTAGATCGACGCGTCCACGAGCTCCGGGCTGAAGCTCGCCGCGAGGTTGTCGCCGCCGCTCTCGAGGAACACGATATCGAGGGCGGGATGACGCGCGGTGAGCTCGTCCAGCGCATCGAAATTCATCGACGCGTCTTCGCGAATCGCGGTGTGGGGACACCCGCCCGTCTGCACGCCGATGATCCGGTCGGGCGGGAGCGCCTGACTGCGGACGAGAAACTCCATGTCCTCGCGCGTGAAGATATCGTTGGTGATCACGCCGAGGCGATAGCGATCCCGCATCGTCT
>QHWF01000546.1 GCA_003222455.1 Acidobacteriota bacterium | reverse complement strand
GATTCGTCTGGTCGCGGTATGACCGTTCGGCGTGTTCGACGGCAAATCGCCGCTCGCGCGCCAGCGGCCGATCTCGCGCTCGCCAACGAACATCCTGTACTCGGATTGGCCGTCGTTCTCGTCGAAGAACAGCACGGCGATCGTGTACACGCCATCGGCTCCCGGAAAGCGGTAGCTCGCGGCGCACGGGTGCGCGCCCGGACAGGCGGCGACCCGACCGCCCGACGCCGTCTCCCACGGCGTGACCGGCTCCACGACGTAGCCGTTCAGCGTCATCGATTCCGCTTCGATTCGATCCGCCGCGTGTCCGGCCCGTCCCCGCGCATCGGGAATGCCCGACGCGCGGAGGAACCAGCTGACCACTGCGTCGCGCCACACAATCGCGTGGCCGCTCTGATATTCGAGTTTCTCGAGCACGGCCGCGTAGCGATCCGTGTCGATCGCGCCCGCGAGTTCCCGCCAGCGGTCCACGAACTGCGCGGCCTCTTCCGCGCCCTGGTAGTGTGCGTCGTAAATATGCTGAATGACCGTGCCGCCCGTCTTCAACCGGTGCGTGTACGGCACGTGGTGCATGAACAACAGCAGGTTGTCGGGGCAGGTCTGGAGCGATTCGTACATCGCTGCTACCTGAGGCGAGTACTGCCCGATGTACTTCGTGCCGGTCGCCATCGTCCGATCCATGCCGATGCCCTCGTGGTCGGCACGATGCCACTGTCCCCACCCGTTGCGCTCAGACGACTCGATGCCGGGACCGTAGTGCGCGTTGAGGATGTCGGTGAGCGTTCCCGCGCCGAGCGGACCGGTATAACGCTCGTACGCCGGCCACGATTCCAGCAGGATGCCGGTGATCGTTTCGACCACGCGGCGCTCGTCACCGAATGTGAGCCGCGTCCATTCGTCCGCAATGCGCGCCGCCGGCAGATCGGCATTCCATGCCAGCCGGCCGAACCCGTACAGGTTCGCGACGGCCAGATCGTGACCAAGCCAGTTGCTCGACCGTCCGACATTCGACACGCCGACGAAGCCGCCGAGCGGGCGCGCGCGCGTCGTGCCGGCCGCCAGCGCTTTCACCGGCGTGGCGCCGCCGCCGGCGCGCATATCGAAGTCGAGCACTTCCTTCCACATCGGGACGAGAAAGCAGACGTGGCGCTGCTGGCCGGTGTACTCCTGCGTGATTTGCAGCTCGATCGCCTGGTTCGTTCGCGCGAGCGCTCCGAACAGCGGCGAAGCGGGCTCACGGACCTGGAAGTCAATGGGGCCATGTTTGATCTGCAGGACGACGTTGTCGTCGAACCGGCCGTCGAGATCGTGGAAATTGTCCCAGGCGGCGCGGGCGCGATCGTTTTTCGGATCGCGCCAGTCCATATGGTGGTCGTAGACGAAGCCGCGATAGAACAGGACACCGCCGTGCGGCGCCAGCGCGCGCGCGATGACGTTCGCCGCATCCGCGTGTGTCCGGCCGTACGCCGACGGCCCGAGCCGCCCTTCGGAATCGGCTTTGAGGACGAATCCGGCAAGATCGGGAACCGCGCGGTACAGGTCGGCGGCCCGATCGCTCCAGAAGGCCGCCACGCGCGCGTCGAGCGGATCGAACGTGTCGAGTCCGCCGACACGCTGTGGACTGCTGAAGTCGACGGCGATCGCGAGGCGAACGCCCCACGGCCGGAACGCGTCCGCGAGCCGCGCGAGATCCGGCACGAACGCCGTGGTCAGCACGCGGGGATCGGCATTGACATTGTTCACCGCGCACGCGTTCACGCCGATCGACGCCAGCAGCCGCGCGTAGGCGCGGGCGCGCGTCAGATCGCCCACCACGTGGCCGGCTGCAAAGAAGATGGAACGTCCGCCGTAGCCTCGCTCGATCGAGCCGTCCAGATTGTTCCATTCGTTCACCCACCGCAGCGGCGCGGCCGGCGCTTCCATTTCGCTCAGGCCGGCAAGCGGCTCGTGCAAGGCCACGCGGCGGAGCAGCGCAAACGTCCCGTACAGAGCGCCGCGGTCGCCGCGGCCCGCGATCACGATCAGACGACGGTCCCGATTCGCGAGCGTCGCGATCCAGAACCCGTCGAGAGCGGACGGCTCCGGCACATCGAGCGCCGGAATGGCCGCGCGAATCCGTTCGGTCGACCCGAGGACGAGCGCGTCGCCCGGACCAAGGGCGCCGGCAACCACCGGCGTCCGGTGCAGCATCGATCCGAGCCCACGGGCCAGCTCGTCGCGCGCTGTCTGCAGGAGGATCGAGCTTCCCAGCGCGACAATAGTGCCCGGAACGGCGTCGTACTGACTGCGAACCGCGGGATCGGAGATGAACGGATATCGAAGCCACCCATCGCCGCCCGATTCCGCCGCCGCCGATCGCGTGATGAGGACCATCACAGCCACGAATGCGAGCCGCCATCCAGCTCGAACCATGGGCACCTCGACGATCGACACGGAGGACGCGGCCCGCAGACGCCGATCGCGCCACGGACGCCTCGACCACACGCGGTGTCCGAATGCCGTTGGTGGTAGCGTCATGGCCATTTGTACAGTACAACGTGCGCCGGATTGACGCGGCAGGGTGCGCGTCACGCCAGCATCACAATGTCAACGTGCGCGCTTCCGTCGATGATCGTCAGCCGCGCCACGCTGGGTTGAAGATTGAACCGCCGCGGACCGGCGGCGCCCGGGTTGACGCAGAGTCGCTGACCAGCCTGGTGAACGGCTGCGCGATGCGTGTGTCCGAATACCAGCACATCTCCCTGATATCGCGACAGCATCAACGTGGGATTCGGCCGGCCGAGCTCGTGGCCATGACTCACGTGAATCGTGACGCCACCGGCGGTCACCATGCGTTCCCGTTTCAGGGCGGGGTCGTGCGGATCGTCGACGTTGCCATACACGGCTTCGATGGGAGCGATTTTCCTCAACGCTTCGAGCACCGCGGTTCCTCCCACATCGCCGGCGTGCAGAATCAGCTCGACGCCGGCAAACGCCCGGGAGATATCGGGTCGCACGAGGCCATGCGTGTCAGAGATGAGGCCGACGATGATCTTCTGCATGCGTGGCCCGGTGCTGCGCCAGCCGCGCGGTACAGCAACACCGCACGATGCCGCGCAATTCAATACCCAGTTCCGAGCACCTTGTGGCGTCAGGTGCGAGCACGATGACAGCGTCAGTTCAAAAGCACCCCGCCGCGGCAGTTCGAAGCACCTTGCAGCGAAGCCGCCCGATTCAGTCCCTGACGGTGACCGGGGCTGCCGCAGTGCTGTCGGCCTCGTGTCCTTCGAGCGCCGGCGCCGGAAGCGGCGGCACGCGATCCACCGGTTCGGCCGGGCTGCGCCGATAGTGCCGCAGGACGGGCGTCGCAACGGCGACCCACGCGGTCGCGATCAGGCATCCGACACCTCCGCTGATCACCGAGAAAGGCGCGCCGAACCAGTTGGCGACGGCCCCCGCCTCCAGCTCGCCCAGCTGCGGCCCCCCCATGAAGAAGACCATGTTGACCCCCGTCATGCGCCCGCGCAGTCGATCCGGCGTCTCCAGCTGACGGACGACGTTGCGGATAATCATGCTCACCGTGTCGGTGGCACCGGTCAACGCGAGGCAGAAGAACGTGAGCCAGAACGATCGCGACACGCCGAACACGACGGTGGCGGCTCCGAACCAGCCGACCGCCCACAGCAGCGTCCGGCCGCGCCGCTCGATCCGTTCCGTCAGCGGAACCATCGCGGCGCTGGTCACCAGGGCCCCGGCCGCCGGCGCCGCGTACAGCCAGCCGTACCCATGGGCGCCGACCTTCAGAATGTCCTGAGCGAAAATCGGGAGCAGCGCCGTGGCCGACGAGAAGAACGTGGCGAAGAAGTCGAGCAG
>QHWF01000545.1 GCA_003222455.1 Acidobacteriota bacterium | reverse complement strand
CGGGAGAAGAACCTGATATGGACCATCCCGATTCGTCACCCGGAAGAGACGGCCCGCTGGCAGGCGACCGGGATGAAGATGCTGACGCTGACCACCGACGGTGGTCTGCTCGCTGCGGGCGCCAGCCAGTTTCTCTCGAGCGTACGTCGCGAACCGGCGGCGACACCGCCCTGACTGCTTCGCCGATGTGAGCGGCTTAGGCGCTTAGAATCGGTTGACGATCGAGATCTGGAACGCCCGTGCGGAGAGCTTGTTGTAGGCCGACAGATATAACGGACTGTAAAGCTGGTTGGCTCCATCAGCGTACTGGGTGTTCGAGCCTGAGTTGAGGATATTGTAGACGTTCAACGACGCCATCACGTTGTTGCGTCCGAACTTGAAGTTTCTGCCGATCTTCACCTGGAGAGACTTCGTCGACTCGTTGAGCACCTGACCCTCCCCACGCGTCGGGAACGCCAGGCGGATGGTCGTGGCGAGCGGATTTGTCTGGGTCGTGCCATTCGCCAGCGTGACCCGAGCCGCCCCGAAGAGCGGATCGCCCGCCGCAAGCCGCGTGACGATTGGGGCCGTGTAGTCGCCCGCATTCACCTCCCAGCTGCCGGCGAGCGTGAGGCCCCACGGCGCGAGATACTGGCCGACCGCGCGGAGCGCGTACGGCCGCCATCCTGCAAAGGCCGGAATCGTCGAACTGCCGCCGTCGAGGCTGTTCGTGTCCGTGTTGCCGGTTGTCGCCGGCAATTGATGATTGTTGGCGAATGCGTTCGGCTGGATAAAGCGCGCCGGATCGGTCGGGTTCCATGTGCCGTCGAGATGCTGCCACTGGCGATTGAAACTCACCATCGCCTGGATGTTGTTCGACATGTTCTTGGCGACGACCGATTCGACCGCCGTCGCGACCGCGGTGCTCCAGGTGTTGTTGCGCTCCTGGTAGAGAATCCCGCGATTCGGATCGACCAGGCCGAAGCCGCCGAACGGCTGATACGGCGCGCTCGGATAGATGCCGTTGATGTCGACCAGGCCGAACAGATCCTTGTAGTCGCGCCGGCGTCCTGAAACGTCGAGACTGAGCTGCCCGGGGAACTGCTTCCGCAATCCGACGATGTACTCGTTGATGTGCGGCTGACGCAGATTCTTGTCGAATTGCAGGGCAGAGAGCGGCGCGGTGGGCGGCGGCGTGATCACCGTCGTCTGAACGCCGTTTTTCTCGATGTACACGTCGCGGATCGTCACCGGCGAGGTCGTGGCAAACGATTCGACGACGTCGTTGCCCGCCACCGCATTGTGGATGCGCCCGGCGAAGACGCGCACCACGTTCCTGGCATCCCTGGTGAGCAGGTACGAGAGACCCAGCCGGGGACCGATCTCAGTGCTGTTCATGCGCGTGACGCCCTGAATCGCATCGTACCGACGAATCCAGTCGGCGCGCAGGCCCAGGCTCGCCGTCATCCGTGCGTTCGGCTTCCAGGAGTCCTGGACGTACACGCCGATGTCCCGGTCGCGCGCCGCGATGGTCGGCAGCGTCGCCGGCGTGCTGTAGCGCAAATGGAATGGCGTGAGACCGGCCCCGATGTTGCCCGGATCGATCTGCCGCATCTCCTGCAGGATATAGCCGTCGTTCACCGAACGGTTCGTCTGGTCGAAGTGCTCGCGTGGCGCAGCCCACACGCCGGTCTTCAGCTCGTGCGAGCCGAGCCATCCCTCCTTGAAATACGTGGCGTCGCCCACCAGGACAACGAAGTTGGACGGTGTCAGGTTCGTCGACTGCGGGTTGTTCAAGCGGACGATGACGCCGGTGCCGGTCGGCACGCCGCCGGACGTGAAGACGTCCTGGTGCACCGTCACCTGCGGCCCGGAATTCAACGTCAGCTCCGCGAACGTCGCTTCGGAGTTGTTGCCCTTGTTGCTGTAAGCCACCGACATCTGGGATGTGAGGTGGGGACCCCACACGGAGTTCAGCTTCGCCTGCGCCAGCGACCCGCCGCCCGACTGATAATTGATCGGATCCGCGTCGTATTCGAGGTTCGACGTGTAATAGGCGCGATCGTAGACATAGAACGTCGACAACACGTGACTTGGGTTGAGCTGCGTGGTGACCTTGATAAAGGGATTCTTCGTCCGCCAGGTGTTGTTGAACGGCGTGAAGTCTGGCCTCACGCCCTTCAAACTGCTGACGTTGAGAGGCGTGCGGCTGATGCCATTCGTGTCGTACGCCCAGCGAAACGTGGCGAAGAACCAGGCCTTGTTCCGGGCAACCGGACCACCGAACGACACGTCGAGCTGGCGAACTCCTTCCGGCTTGGAGACGCCGCCGCTGACCCGCCCGCCGGCGCTGTTGTCGGAATTCCATGCCAGCGGTTGGAGCGTGATGCCCGCCGATCCCTTGTAGGAATTTCCCCCTTGCGGGGCGACAACGTTCATGTAGACGCCGATCGTCAACGGCGTGGACGCCTCGGCGCCGCCGGTCCTGAGCTCCGTGTCGCCCACGGTCTCAGTACTCATGCTCGTGCGCGGAGCCGCGGGGTTGGCGAACCCGCCGTAGGTTGCGCCTTCCAGTGCCGTGTAGTTCGCGAACTGATCGGCGCCCATGTAGTAGTAGACCCGTACGCCGCTGCCGTCGACGCCTTGCCGCGAGGCGATGCCGGGAATCATGTCAACGGCATCGGTGTAGATCGCTCGGGAGGTGACCGGTGCGGACCGCAACAAGTCGCCGGTGATCGTGAACGAGCTGCTCGCCTTGAGCGTTTCGATCATCGGCGACTCGGCCCTGACCGTCACGGTCTCCGCGATACTGGCCACCTTCATGTCGATGTCGACGGCGAATGTGCTGCCGGCCCGCATCAGAATGCCTTCACGACGGTACGGGGCAAAGCCGGTGAGATCAGCGGTCAGGGTGATCGTGCCCGGGGGTAAATTGAGCAGGCGGTAGTAGCCGGACTCGTCGGTGGCGCCGACCACTGGCGCAATGATCTGCGGACCGCTGGCCGTGACGGTGACGCCCGGCAACGCGCCTCCCTGCTCGTCTTTGACGTAGCCCCTGAGGCTCCCCATGTCGATCTGTGCGGAGGCCGCCAGCGGCGCCAGGACGGATGCCGCGACCAACAAGGCAACAAGACTTTTCACCATGATCGACTCCGTTCTCAGCGGATCCATGGTCTTCAAGAGCAGCGGCCAAAGCCTCGAAGGCGTGAGCAGGTGCTGATTCTACTGCCACGCAAGCCGGTTGCGTGTAATAGTAGGCGGTACTCTTCATCCCAACGATACAGGAGCCACCATGAAGAACATTCGCGTGACGGCGGTCCTCGCCATCTTCGCTTTTGCCGCGATTGCGGCTGCACCGGGGCAGCAGACGGCCGAACAGAGAGAGGCAGCCGCCAAAGCGAGATACGACAAGGACGCGGCCACACCTCGTCCGATCGCGGCCGTCGACAGCGTCT
>QHWF01000001.1 GCA_003222455.1 Acidobacteriota bacterium | reverse complement strand
TGATGCGATCGGGCCACCCGAAGACGTCCTGGATCGGCAACACCAGGATTTGCGACCTCGCAGCAAACAGCGATTCGAGCAGTACGTCACGCACCTTGGTGTCGTAAGGCGCGTGCGCGAACTCGGCATCAGCCGCAATTCGCTGGATGGTCGGCAGGCTGCTCACCATCTGCCGCTCGTCCTCGGACGCATGTTCCCACCAGACGATCATCGGTTCGGTATCGTGCGTGCCCGACGTGGCGACGGAGACCGCAGGGTAAGCGCCAGGATCGCGGAACGGCTGGCCGTCCGTGTGCCAGTACCGTTCCCAGCGGAAGACGCAGAAACCGGGGATGCCAAGCCGCGCGAGCGATTCGCGGACGAAATCTGGAACCGTGCCGAGGTCCTCGGCGATGATTTCGGCGCGGGCGGCACGAAGCAGCCCGAGGATCCGCTCACCGAGCGCCATCTGTGAGGGCTGATCGGCCGGCGTAAAAAAGGCTTTGCTCCCGTCGACGGGGCGGCCGTAGGTTCGATAGAAGCCGACGAGGTGATCGACCCGGTATCCGTCGTAGAGATCCGCGCTGCGGCGCGCGCGCTCTCGAAGCCAGCGGTAATCCTCGCCGGCAATCACATCCCAGCGGTATACGGGCATGCCCCAGTCCTGGCCCGAGGCGCTGAACGCGTCTGGCGGAACGCCCAGCGTTGCGTCGAGACGGAACTGGTGCTGACGCGCCCACACGTCGGCGCTGTCGCCATCCACCATGAATGGCAGGTCGCCGAAGAGCTGGACGCCGACGCCGTGCGCGCGCGCACGCGCGCGTTGCCATTGGAGAGCGGCCTGCCACTGTAGATATTGATAGTAGAGGACTTCGCGCGCGAGCTCACGGCGGATGGTGTTGATGGCCGCGGGCTCGCGCCGCTGCCATTCAGCCGGCCATTCGGTCCACGGCCGCTCCTCGTCCCGGGCGTGAATCGCGCGGAACACGCTGTAGTCTTCGATCCACCACGCCTGTTCGCTCAAAAACAGCCGGAGCGCCCGCGCGCGTTGGGTATCGCGGCACCATTCGGTTTCGAAAAAACGCGCGAATGCCGCGCGCAGCGCCGTGCGCTTCAGCGCACGCACGGCGGCATAGTCGATCCGCGGCGCACCGCGCGCCGCATCCAGCCGCGCACGGTCGGGCTCGGAGAGCCACGACTCACCGCCGATTGCATTGAAATCGGTCACGTCGGTGACACGGATGTAGATTGGATCGATCGCCATAGCGCTGATTGCCGAATACGGCGACTGCTGACCGGGCGCCATTTCGTTGATGGGCAGCAATTGCAGCACGCGCTGGCCTGCGGCGGCAAGCCATGCGGCGATCATCTCGATGTCGCCGATGTCGCCGACGCCCCAGCTCAGCGAGGATGGACAGGCAAACAGCGGAACAAGAAGGCCGCCTTTGCGCCGGCCTGTCTGAGTGGGTGCGTCGGTCATTCGTCTTCCACAGGGACCAGGCGGCCGGACCGCCGTGCGATCGGTACATCACCTGCAGGTGTGGGCGGGGGCATCGTGTCCTCGGACACGCCCGCGATCGTGGCAGTCCCCGACGTGCAATCGAAGTGCCGCAGCACGCGGCCGATGCCGTCTTGCAAGACCACCTCTGGCACCAGCAGACTCACCACGAAATACGCTTCACGCGGAAAGTCGTAAAAGTACCCGGGATGCACCAGAACGCCGTCCTCGGTCAGGAGGCTCAGCACGAGATCCTCTTCCGACCGGACTACCATCCTGCCTCACTTCGCAAAGTCGTGCACGCGGACGACACCGTCCTCTGGCGAAGCCATCGATAATTTTCCGCCACGCGCGCCTGGATCTGCGTTCTCACGGTCGCGCCGCGCTCGAGGAGCAGGGACGCGGCCATCTGCACCGGCGTGGCGACCGACAGATAGGTGTCGCCGATCAGCTCGAGCCGCTCGACCGCGGCATTCACTAACGCTGGAGGGCCGCCGGCCGCGATCCACCCGAGTTTCACCTGTGGAAGCCCGGTACTCTTCGACAGGCCGCCGAGCGAAAACGAGAGCACATCCTCTCGCGTGAGCATGCGGCCGGCGCGTTCGAAGGCGTCCACCTCCAGATGGTAGTCCGCGAACACTTCGTCCGAAATCACGGCGATGTTGCGCGGAGCGCAGGTCGCGGCAAGCCGATCGAGCTCGGCGCCGGTGACGAACGAGCCGGTCGGATTGTTCGGGCTGACGATGAGCAGCGCCCGGGTGCGTGGACCCAGGGCACGGGCGACGCTGGCAAAATCGATGGACCAGCGGCCGTCGTACTCGAGATCGTACGGGCGTGGAACCAGCAGGTCGAGATGGGTCAGGTGCTCGAAGAGCGGATAGCTGGGACGCGGAACGAGGACCTCGTCGCCGGCATCGGTCAGCAGCTTGAACAGCAGCGAGTACGCGTCGCTGGTGCTCGCGGTGAGAACAATCTGATCCGTGGAAACCGTGACGCCCTGTCGCTGGTACTCGTGCGCCACGGCCTGCCGGGCAGCGGGCGCGCCCCTCGCGTTCGGCTCGTAGATGAGCGCGCGATCATCCGCAAGCGGCGCCAGCAGATCCGACGGGTAATCGAAGCCGGCGCGTGTCGGGTTGGACAGGGTCAGGTCGAGGATCGCGCGGCCCTGTGCGCGCAAATCGGACAGCGTCCGCGTCAACCGGTTAGGCGTCAGATCACCGGGCAGTCGTAGCGAGAACATTATTCCACTGGCGGCGGGGCCCCACCGCCTCCACCCCAACGCGACAGCCGCGTTGGGGACCCCGGCCCCGCCGCGAACTGACGCTGACACCGCACCTCGGATTCGCATGTCCTCGGCGCGGTGCGCCACCCCAGCGCGGCTGCCGCGCTGGGGACCCCGGTGTGGCCGCAGGCGCTACTTCACCACGATCTCGATCTTCTCGATGACGTCGCCTTCGAGAACCTGATCGATGACGTCCATGCCGTTCAGCACCTGCGCAAACACCGTGTACTCGTGGTTCAGCCGCGGATTATCGACGAGGTCGATGAAGATCTGCGCGTCGCCGGTATCGCGGCCGCGCGTCGAGATGCCCACCGCGCCGCGCACGTGCGGCCACTGCCCCACTTCGTCGCGCATGAACGTGGCGTCGCCAATGTATTCGTTCGCGCCGGGACTGCCGCCCTGGATCACGAAGTTCGGGACCACGCGATGGAACGTCAGGCCGTTGTAGTAGCCGGCTTCCGCGAGACGGGTGAACCGCAGCACGGAGGCCGGAGCTTCCCATGTGAACAACACCAGCTCGAACGTGCCGATGCCGCGCATCGTGACGAGTGCACGCGCGGCCGCAAGACGGCGGAGGTCGTCGGCGTTCAGATCGCGAGAGTCGTCGCGGGGCTCTCGCGTCACGCTCCGCACGGCGGCGCCGGTGGTGTGTGCGCCCGATCGCGCGACGGCCGGCGTCACCGGAGACCGTGCCGCGCCGCTCGATGCATGACCGTCAGCCGCGGCAGGCGCGCGAAGATCGGTCAGCGTCTTTTCGATCGCGGCCCGCCCATCATGCGAATTGTCGCGGCCTTCCGCCACGAGCCGCTCGTGCGCCGCCCGGAGCGCGGGAACGGCCGCATCCGGATTCGGCGTGCCTGCGAGCGCAGCCGCGGCCGCACGCAGGATCTGGTAGCCGGTGCGATTCATCTGACGGACGTAAACGGGATCCGCCGAATGCCCGGATACCTTCGCGAGCCCCTCGATCGCCGCCTCCCGCACATTGTCCTCATCGTCCGCGGCGAGCTTCTCGAGCAACATGGCGTCTCTGACAATCGTTGCCGCGCGCGCGGCGTACATCCGCAGTTGCCAGATGAGCGACGTGGCGAACGGTCCGAGCGCCGCTGCCAGTTTGTCAGGAGATGATCCGGCCAGCGCGACGAGCGCGTGCGCGGCACGGTGCCACTCGCGCGGCGACCCGACATTGGCGGGATCGCTGACGATCCGCTCGAGCAAGGCGACGGCGTCGGGCGACGCGCCGCAAGCCGCCAATTGATCGAGGGCGACGAGCGCGACCTGCGGATCGCGATCCGCTGCTGCCGTCACCGCCGCGGAGCACAGAGCTGCTGCCCGCGAGCTTTGCATGGCGCGGAGCGCCTCGATCCTGACCATCGATGACGGGTCGGTGAGACCGGCAGTGAGCGCTCCGGTCGCTGCGGGACTGCCGGCCGCCGCGGCGCGCATGGCGAGGCGTCTGACTTGCGGATCCGGATCGTCCAGGGCGCGCCCGAGGGTCGCATCGTCAACCGCGTCGGCGGTGACGAGCGCCTCCAGCGCGAGACGCCGGACGCGCACGTCGCGCGACGGATCGAACGGGCGCCGCGCCACTGGGGGCGAGACCGAGACCATCGAGCGCATGGCGGTGATGGCCGCGGCTTGTGGTGCATGCTCACGGCGGCGGAGACGGACCAGCGCTTCGAAGCCGGACGCGATCCCGAGACGTCCATCGTTTGTGGCCTCGCGGGCGGCGGCATCGACGAGCACCGCTTCGACACGCTCGGCGTGGACGGCAGTGGCCGCCGTGCGGCCGAGCGTTTCGAAGATGGCGCCGCGCACACTCGCCTCGGCTTCGACGCTCAGCCGCGTGATGAGGGCGTCGATCACGGTGTTGGCGATCGTCGGACTCGCCGCGCCGGACTTCGTGTCCTCGAGCGACTGCCCGAGTGCATTTGCGGCCTCGGCGCGGATTTCAGGCAGCGGATGCTTCAACGACGGCAGGATGTCGGCAACCAGCGATGGCCGTTCCAGACGTCCGAGCGCGCGGACGGCGATGCGAGCGGTCTGCGGATCGTCGCTGTGCGTGGCCGCGCGAATCACTGCGAGGTCGCGGGCCGCCGGTGCACGGCGATTCTCAGCCTGCAGGACCGCGAGCCGCGTGACGGCAGGACGTGGCGTCTGCGCCGTCGAGTGAACCGCAAGAAGCATGAAGACCGCGACGGCTCCAGAGATGTGCCGTGAAGCGCGGAGTCCACGACTCCCTAGCAGTCCGTGGTGAAAGCGTGGCGTGGCACCGAGACGGGCGAGGCGCCTCGCTGTTCCACCCCACGGCGCACAGTCCGCGCCGTGGGGACCCCGGCGGAGCGGTGCGACGACCGCAGAGCGGGGCCCCCACCGTGCGTGTTGTGCACGGTGGGGTGCAATACCGGGAGTATTTGAACGAGGAGCAACGCAGCCCGCGAGGATGCATCGCCCGTCGAATGCAGCCAGGCTTTCACCACGGGCTGCTGGGATCAATGCAGAACGCGCAGAACCCGCCGAGTCCAGCAAAGATGGTCGGCGAACCGATGTCGCCGGTGCGGTCGGGTCCGCGGACATGTCGAATAGCCTACCTTAGTCAGCTCCACGGCTGGACACATCTGAATCTAGGCGGACTAACGAGGCCGCCACACGCCACGACATTCAACGCAGAAACCGCAGAACGCGCAGAACAAGACCGTTCTAGAAATCGAGCGACATGGTTTCGCGATGGACGGCGATGTGCACCGGCCAGCCGCGCTCGCTCCGGATGCGGGCTGCCAGTGCGTCGAGCGCGACCGGTTCGCCGTGGACCAGAAAGACGGTCCGGGGCGGACGCGAAAACCCGGAGAGCCATCGCATGATTTCTCCGGCATCGGCGTGCGCGGACATCGAATCGAGCCGCTCGATCTGCGCCGCGACCGGGATGGCGCGTCCGAGCATCCGGACTTCCTTCGCACCATCCACGAGGGCGCGGCCCCGCGTTCCGGCGGATTGATATCCGACGAACAGCACCGTGTTCTTCGAATCGGGCAGCGTTGCGGCGAGGTGACGCAGCACGCGACCGCCCGTTGCCATCCCGCTCGACGAGATCACGATCGATGGCTGGCGGGAGGCGATCAAGTCTGCCGACTGCTGCGGCGAGGCCACGAGCACCAGCCGCTCGGTGGCGAAAGCGGCGACCTGTCGCGCGGCACCGCTGTGGAGCCGCGCGTTGTCGGTCAGCTCGGCGTCGAGCTCGTTCAGGCGCGCCGCGTAGAACTGCAGGGCGGCTATCGCCATCGGGCTGTCGACGAACACGGGCAGGACCGGGATCCGCTGCTCGTCTTCGAGCCGCTTCAGCCAATACAGCAGTTCCTCGACCCGGCCGATGGCAAACGCAGGCACGATGAGCTTGCCACGGCGCCGGGCCGTTTCGCGCACGATGCCCGCGAGCTGTTCGCCGGTCTCGTCGGAGATATGCAGCCGGTCTCCATACGTCGATTCGAGGAGCAGGTAGTCTGCCTCGGATACGGGCGCAGGGTCGGGCAGGACCGGCCGTCCATAGCGGCCGAGGTCTCCGCCGAACACGATGAGCTTGTCGCCGATGCGGATCCGTGCGTAAGCCGATCCGAGCAGGTGCCCCGCATTGACGAACTCCACCGATGGTCCGTCCCCACTTCGTCCCGGGTCCGTCCCCACTCCGTCCCCACTCCGTCCCGCCGACCACAGCGGGATGGGACGCTCGTAGCCGACGGGTTGGAGCCGATCGATCGCACGGGCCGCGTCGATTTGCGTGTACAGCGGCAGCGCAGGGTTGTGCTTGGTATAGCCGTAACGGTTGGCCTCTTTGGCATCCTCTTCCTGAAGCCGCGCCGCGTCCCTGAGCACCACGCCGGTCAGCTCTTTCGTGCCTGGAGTACAAAAGATCCGCCCGCGGAAACCGCCCGATACGAGTCTGGGCAGGTAGCCGCAATGGTCAAGATGCGCATGCGTCAACACGACCGCCTGGATGCTGGCCGGATCGACCGGCAGCGGTTCCCAGTTGCGCTGCCGCAGGTCCTTCAGACCTTGAAACAGTCCACAATCGACCAGGATCCGATGACCGTCGACCTCCAGCAGATGCTTGGATCCGGTGACGGTCCCCGCGGCGCCGAGAAAGGTCAGCGAAGACATTCGTTTACATCACGAAACCGTTGAACCTCTCACCCGTACAGGATTATCGTCTACGCGACTAATCCTCTCCATCGGTCGGTGCTCCGGCCCGACGAGGTGATCCAGCAATGGAAGACAACAAGATGTCGGAAGAGACTCCGCAGTCGGCTTCGAGACGGAACTTCATCAAGGGGGTCATCGCCGCAGGCGCCGTGGCTTCGTCATCAGCGTACTTGTTCCGCAGCACGACGCTTCACGGACAACCGTCAGCGGCCGGCGCGGTGGAGCGGCTGATCACGTTGAACGTGAACGGCCAGGATCGCCGCATCGACGTGATGCCGCAGGACACGCTCGCGATGACGCTCCGCTATAAGCTGGGCCTCACCGGCACGAAGCTTGGCTGCGATCGCGCGGAATGCGGCGCGTGCACCGTGCTCGTCGACGATGTGCCGCGGTACTCGTGCTCGGTGCTCGCGCACACCGTGCGCGGCCGGAAGATCACGACCATTGAAGGTCTGGCCGATGCCACGACCGGCAAGCTGCATCCGGTTCAGCAGGGCGTGATCGACGAACAGGGATTCCAGTGCGCGTTCTGCATGCCCGGATTCGTGATGGCCACCGTTGGCTATCTGAAAACCAATCCGAACCCGACGCGCCAGGAGCTCGCCCACGGCATCTCCGGCAATCTGTGCCGCTGCCAGGACTACGACAAGATCCTCACCGCGATGATGCGCGGCGCAGACAACGCCAGGAAAGGCTGAGCGATGGCGAACAAGCTGATCGGCCAGAACTACACGACGCCCGACCTCGTCGCGAAAGTCACCGGCAAGGCGAAGTACGCCGAGGATTATCGGGTGGACGGCATGCTCTTCTGCAAGCTGCTCACGAGCCCGATGCCCCACGCGCGCGTGAAGCGGCTCGACACGAGCAAGGCGCTGGCGATGCCTGGCGTCAAAGCGATTCTCACGGCAGATGACATGCCGGGCGCGGCCGCCGGCGCGACGCTCGGCGAGAACGTCCAGTCCACCGCCCAGGCCGAACGCGGGTTGACGAACGAGCCGCTCTATCAGGGCGAGCCGATTCTCGCGATTGCCGCAACGAGCGAGCTCGAAGCCGCCGAGGCCGTGGAAGCGATCGACATCGAATTCGAAGCGCTGCCGTTCGTCGTGGATCCAATCGAAGCGCTGCGGCCTGGCAGCGCGAACGCACGCACGCAAGGCAACGTCTGGGTACGCCCTCCGGCGCCAGCGGGTGGCCGCGGCGCATCGGGCGACGCCGCTCGTGGCCGCGGCGCTGCGCCGCCGAGTCCGCCGCCGCCGCAGGTCACCGTATGGAAATGGACGGAAGCGGACTTCGCCAACGCCAAGGAGGGCGAGCTGCCACTCGGCAAGTTCAGCGACGAGTGGTCGTTCGGCAACGTCGACGACGGCCTGAAGAAGGCCGATCTCGTCCTCGACGAAACGTTCATGACGCAATCCACGGGTCATCAGCCGCTCGAGACGCGCACCGCGATGGCCTACTGGCAGAACGGGAAGTGTTATCTGCACGGCTCCACACAAAGCACCGTGCAGACCGTCGCGTCGTTCGCGCGCTGGGCCGGCATTCAGCCGAACCAGGTGGTCATGATCAGCGAGTACACCGGCGGCGGGTTCGGCAGCAAGATTCCGGGATCGATCTTCATGGCCATCCCGGCGCTGCTCTCGAAGAAAGCGAACGCGCCGGTGATGATGCGCATCACACGCGAAGAAGAGCACTTCATCGGCCGCGCGCGACCGGGGGTGATCGCCCGCGTGAAGGCCGGCTTCACCAAAGACGGCCGCATCACCGCGATCGACATGTACGCCATCTGCGACAACGGCCCGTACGACGCGCAAGGCGACGCGCGGACGGCCGGGACCACCATCTCGCTCGCGTATCAGCCGCAGGCGATGCGGTGGCGCGGCCTCACCGTCCTCACGAATACGCCGCCGAAAGTGTCGCAGCGCGCGCCTGGCGGGATGCAGGGTGTCGGCATCATGGAGCCGATTCTCTCGAAAGCCGCGCGTAGGCTCGGCATCGATCAGGTCGAGATCCGCAAGATCAACGCGCCGTCGGGCAAAGCACCCTTCGGACCGACGCTGCCGAACGGCAAGCAGGCGTACGTGACGAGCGCGTTCGTCAAGGAAGCGCTCGACAAGGGCCGCGAGCTGTTCAAGTGGGACGAGAAGAAAGCGGCGTTCAGCGGCAAACGTCAGGGCACGAAAGCGCGCGGCATCGGAGTCGCCGTGAGCCCGTTCGCCGGTGGTTCGATCGGCTTCGATGCGCTGTTCATCATCAAGCCGGACGGGCGCATCCAGATCCAGTCGGGGATCGGAAACCTCGGAACCCACTCCCTCTTCGACGTCCACCGCATCGTCGCGGAAATGCTGGACGTTCCCTGGGAACAGTGCGACGTGGTGTTTGGCAACACGGCGAAGAACCTGCCGTGGACCTGCGTGTCCGCCGGCAGCCAGACCGCACACGCCATGACGCGCGCGGCGCACGCGGCCTCGACCTCCGCGATCAAGAAGCTTCAGGAGATTGCTGCAAAAAGCCGCGGCGGCAACCCGGAGGCCTACAAGGTTGCGGGCGGGAAGGTGTCAGGGCCGGGCGGCAGCATGACCTTCGCTCAGGCGGCGCAGAAAGCCATCGAGCTCGGCGGCACCTATGACGGCCACGAAGTGCCGGAAGAGCTCAACAACTTCACGAAGACGTCGGCCAAGGCGCTCGCCGGTCAGGGCCTGATGGGCGTAGCGAAGGACACCTATCCGCGCGACGGTCAGTCGCAGTCTTACGTCGTCGGCTTCGCCGCAGTCGAAGTCGATACCGAAACAGGCGCCGTGAAGGTGCTCGACTACACCGCTATTGGCGATGTGGGACGGATCCTGAACCCGCGCGGCCTCAAGGGCCAGTTGTTCGGCGGCTCGATGTTGGGGCTCGGCCATGCCATGACGCAGCGATGGGCGTACGACCAGCATTACGGGCTGGCGCTCGCGCGGCGTTTTCATCACAACCGGCCGCCCACCATCCTCGATGCGCCAACCAACTTCATCGGCGACGCCGTCGACCTTGCGGATCCTGAAACACCGACTGGAATCCGCGGTGTGGGCGAGCCGCCGGTCGGCGCGGCATACGGCGCGATCATGAACGCCATCGCGGATGCCATTGGCGACGACGCATTCAAGCGCTCGCCGGTGACGGCGGACATTCTGTTGACGTCGCTCGAGAACGGCGGCAAACGGACGCACGAAACGTTAACGGCACATATCTAGGAGATCGTGAGATTGCAGATTGTAGATTTCAGATTTCAGATTTCAGATTGGGAATTGTGAACATGAAGTCGCCGCTGAAATCCCAATGTGTCATCTGAAATGCAATCTGAAATCGCAATCTGAAATGCAATCTGAAATGCAATCTGAAATCTACAATCTGAAATCTGCAATGTAGAGAGGCGCATATGGCCGTAATTCGCGATGTGATAGCGGCGTTCGAGCTGTTCCAGCCGGCAACCGTGGACGATGCCGTGAGGCTGCTCGATCAGCATGGCGCAGACGCGCTGGTGCTGGCCGGCGGACTCGACAGCATGGATTGGCTGAAGGATCGTCTCAAACGGCCGCGCTACGTTGTTGACCTGAGCCAGATCAAAGAACTACGCGGCGTGCGCGACGTGGTCGGTGGCCTCGAGATTGGGGCGATGACGCCACTCACCGAGGTGGTGCGTCATCCGCTCGTGAAAGATCGATTCGGGCTGCTGATGCAGGCGGCGGAGCTGGTGGCGTCTCCGCAAATCCGTAACCAGGGCACGATTGGCGGGAACGTGTCGCAGGATACCCGCTGCTGGTACTACCGCGGCGGCTGGAACTGCTACCGTGCCGGCGGGAACACCTGTTACGCCGACACGCCAACGGCCATCAACCGGGAGCACGCCATCTTCGATGCCGATCGCTGCGTCGCCGTTTCGCCATCGGATACGGCACCGGCGCTCGTGGCGCTCGACGCGCAGATGATCATCCGCAACAGCCGGGGCGAGCGCGTCGTGCCGGCCGAGGAGTACTTCGTCGGCCCGGGCATCGACATCACGCGCATGAACACGTTGAGGCCGGGCGACCTGCTGACGGCCATCCGGATCCCCGCCACGTGGGCGGGTGCGCAGTTCTACTTCGAGAAAGTCCGCGACCGCCAGGTCTGGGATTTTCCGCTCGTGAACATCGCGTCGGCGATAAAGCCCGATGGCGGCAACATCGGGAGCATGCGCCTGGTCGTCGGCGCCGTGTCGTGCGTGCCGCGGCGGTTGAAGGACGTGGAAACAGCCGTGGCCGGCAAACCGCGCAATGAAGAGACGGCAAAGATGGCTGGTGAGATGGCGATTCAGGGCGCGCAGCCGCTTCGCTACAACGGCTACAAACTCCCGCTGATGCGAAACCTGGTGAAACGCGCGATCCGCGGCTCGGAGGGCGGTTCATGGACTTCCTAACATGGGGACGGAATCCGTGGGGCGAATGGGTCCTCACGCACGTTTCATGGAGTCTGTTCTGGGGATCCCTGTTCGCCGGGATCCTCTTCCTTGTCGCGCACGCGACGTACATGTTTCTCTCGGCGCACCGAAAACGCGCGGTCGCGGAAACCGAAGCCCTCGAAGCGCGGTACAAGGGGCTTCCGAACGAAATCGAACGGCATACACTCGTGGCGCGGCTGTTCCACTGGGTGATGGCCGCCTCGATGTTCGTGCTGCTCTTCACGGCGTTTCTGCCGATCGTCGGCGTCAGATTTCCGTGGGTGGCATGGCACTGGATGGCGGGCCTCGTCCTGACCGGCTCGATCCTCTTCCACGTCATTCACGCGTCGTTCTGGCTCGACTTCTGGTCGATCTGGGTGGGACCGAAGGACATTCCTGAGTTCCGCGCCGAGATCCTGCGCGAGCTGGGTCACGACGTTCCGGGACCCAAGCCGGGTAAATATCCGCTCGGCAACCGCCTCTATCACCTCGTCATCGTCGTCGCGGGGCTGACGGTGATCGCGAGCGGGATGTTCATGATGGTGCGGGTTCGGACGCCGCTCTTCACGCGGAACCCGTATGTGTTCAGCGACTCGACGTGGGGTTTCACGTACGTGGCGCACGGTCTGGCCGGTGTCGGGCTCGTCGGTCTGGTCATCGCGCACGTGTACTTTGCGGTGCGTCCCGACAAGTGGTGGATCACCAAGTCGATGATCTTCGGGTGGATCACGAGGCGGCAGTACCTCGAACATCACGAGCCGAGCCGCTGGATCGTGGCCGGCGGCGCCGGCAGCAGACCCGCCAAGCCGTCCGAGCGCGTGTGAGCTCACCGACAGATGACGCGCGCGCCACGCTCGACGCGCGCGTCGATGCAATCGAGGAAGCGTACGAATTCTTCCTCGCCTACGCGTCCCAGGGTCTGCCTTCCGATCAGGGCAGCAGCAGCGGCGGTCAGATTCGCCATTATCTGCAACGCTGCGACAGTGCGCTGAACGGGCTGGGCGGCTGCATCATGCAGCTGGTGGAACATCTGGGTATCGACACCACGCCGTATCGCGCCTTCGTCAACGTGATCGATCGCGACGCGCTCAACGCCAGCGCCGGCGTTCAGCTCGTGCTGGCGCAGCGCGCGATTGGATCGCAGCTGGTCGACAACCTGAACGCATCGATTCACCTGCGCGCGCTGCTCACCGATCTGTTTCTGATAGACGAAGCGCTGAAGGCCGGCGGGCGCGCTTAATCAAATCTCAAGGCTCAAGGCTCAGGGCTCAAGGCTCAAGGCTCAACGCTCAAAGCTCAAGGCTCAACGGCCCGAACTTGAGAATTGAAACTCGAGAGTTGTACAGTTGTGGTCGGAGTTGTAAGTTGAGAGTTGTAAGTTGAGAGTTGTAAGTTGAGAGTTGTAAGTTGAGCGTTGAGCGTTGAGCGTTGAAACTCTGCTCTCGGCCCTGCAATCCGGTCCCTCCGTCATTGCAGCGGAGCTGCGGCCGCCGCGGGCCGAACTGGCAGCGCACGAGGGCATGGACGCATGGATCGACACCTATCACGCCGTGCGCCGCTTGAGCCGTCAGGGTACATTCGTGTTCCTGACCGACAGCGCGGTCGGTACGCAGGAAGAAGACAATCTCCGCCATCTCGTGACGAACCTCGGTCGAGACGTTCCGCGCGAACGGATCGTCCCCTTTCTCACGGCCAAGCACCCGATCGAGTACTGTCTCTCGTACGCGGAGCGCGCGCACCAGCACGGATTCCCGGCGCTGGTCGTGCTCGGGGGCGACAAGGCGGTCGGGACGCCCCGCTCGGTCGAACATGCCTGGCAACTCCGGCAGATGCTCCGCGAGCATGAGCGCGGCCTGACGCTCGGGGGCTGGGCCAACCCGCACGCCGATGCCGAGCGCCAGGTCGATTACCTGGCCGCGGCGGAGTTCAACGCCGAGTTCTATCTGACGCAGATTGTCAGCCACCATCACGTCAGGCAGGTCTCACGATTTCTGGCAGCAGCGAACCGCCGCCGCATCCCCCTTCCGGGAATCTTCGGCGTGTTCTTCTATCGAAGTGCGAATCCGCGCACGCTGAACGTCCTCGGCAGCTTCCTCCCGGTTCCGGCCGAGGGACTGGCGCGCGAATTCGCGGCGGGCGACAGCCCCGTCGACGTGTGCGCGCGCACCATCCGGACGCTGGCGGATGCCGGCGCACAACATTTTTACATCAGCAATCTTCCCGGCGGCCGGGCGCCAGCAGTGCTCGCGAGCGTCATCGAGCGCGTGAGCGCCATCGTCTGAAACGCATGTTCATGCGAGCCGCCGTGGAACGCAAAGGCCGCGAAGGCCGCAAAGAAATCCTGCCTTTCTTTGCGTCCTTTGCGACCTCTGCGTTCGACCGTGGCATTTGCTCTAGAATCGACAATCTGGACTCTGCAATCTGCAATTTCGAGATCACATATGGCTTCATACCTCGATTCCGTTCCGATGTCCGGCATCATCCGCATCCGCGACATGATGTTCACGGTCACCAGTCCGTTCCGGCTCGATCAGGGGGACGTGAGCTTCGACGCTCCCGACACGGTCAAGGCGGCCATGACGCGGGCGATCGCGGAGAACCGGACACATTACGTCCAGACCGCAGGCCTGCCGAGGCTGCGCGAGCTCGTCGCCGCCAAGCTGCGCGACAAGAACGGCATTCCGATCGACGACGTCGAGCACGTACTGGTCATGAACGGCGGCATTCACGGCCTGTACATCGTGCTGCACGCGTTGATCGAGCCGGGCGACGAGGTGCTCCTGCCCGATCCCGAGTGGCCGGCGACAGCGGGAAATATCCTGGTGGCGAAAGGCGTGCCGGTGCCGTACGCACTGCGCGAATCGGCCGGATGGCGTTTCGACATCGGTGAGCTCGAAGCAAAAATCACCCGCCGAACACGCGTGTTGTACATGAATTCGCCGAACAACCCGACCGGCGGTGTGCTGACGCGGGACGATCTCGAGGGGATTGCGGCGGTCGCCAGGCGGCACGATCTGTGGGTCATTTCGGACGAATCGTACGAAGACGTCGTCTTCGAGGGCGAGCACGTCAGCATCGCGTCGTTGCCGGACATGTATCAACGGACGATTCCGGTTTATACGTTCAGCAAATCGTACGCGATGACCGGCCTGCGCCTCGGGTATACGGCGATCAAGGACCGAGCGATCCGGGATCGCGCCAGGAAGATTCTTTTCCACACGTCCAGCAACATCGCGTCGGTGGTCCAGTTCGGCGGGATCGGGGCGTTGGAAGGCTCGCAGCAGTGCATCGAAGATTTTCGGAAAGAGCTGCGCGCTCGCCGCGATTTCTTCTACAGCGGCATCAAGGAGGCCTGTGGTGGCGTGTTCTCGGGCAGGCCGCCCGCGGGCGCCTTTTACGCCTTCCTGAAAATCAATCCCAGCGCACCGGTTGCGTTACCACGCTCGAGCTCGTCGGATATCGCGGCGACGTCCCCGTCGTGGAGCATGGCCGAATACCTGATCAAGAACGCCCGCGTCGGATGCGTGCCCGGGATCGACTTCGGGGCTAACGGCGAGGGCTACGTCCGCTTCTGCTTTTGTCGCGATCGCAAGGAACTGACGGGCGCACTCGAGTCGATGAAGGCGCTGTTCGGCGCTGACGTCCGGGCAGGATAGGCAGGACGCGGGAGCGCCTGCGGCCACGCTTCGCCGCGGCCACGCAACGCCGCGGCGAAGCGTCAGCGTCAGTTCGCGCTGGGGGTGGGGCCCCAGCGCCAGTGCAAAAAAGACGGGCCGGATGAAGCCTGCAATTCAGAATTAGGAATTCGGAATTTGGAATGCGTGTACGAATTCCAAATTCCGAATTCTGAATTCCAAATTGCAGGATCACTTCACATGCCGCCCGCCGTCGATGCGCAGCGTTTCTCCGGTGATGAAGTCGCTCTCCAGCAGCGCAAGGACTCCCTTCACAATCTCGATCTCGCCGCCCCAGCGGCCCAGCGGCGTCGCCTCTTCAACAGCTCGCCGCTCATCGTCCGTCGTGCCGGGCGGCGCGAGGATGGGTCCAGGCGCGATCGCGTTCACCAGCACGTTGTCGTCGGCGAGCTCCAGCGCAAGCGCTTCCGTGAGGGCAATCACACCGGCTTTTGCGACGTAGTACGGCAGGTATCCTTTGTAACGCGGGCGGCTGCTCCGCGCAATCCAGTCGCTGAAGCTGATGATCCGTCCGCCGCCGCGACGGCGCATGTGGGGCACGGCCGCGTGCGCGCAGAGGAATGCGGATCGAAGATCCACGTCGAGCACGGTGTCCCAGAGATCGGCCTCGAGCTCGTCGAACGGCGTCTGGATGTACACCGAGGCCATGTTGATGAGGATGTCGAGGCCGCCGAGCGCGTCCACAACCGACTGCACCAGCGTTCGCGCGTCTTCGACTTGTGACAGATCCGCGTGAAATGTGGCACTACGGCGTCCGGCGGCGCGCACGCGCTCGGCGGCGTCCAGCGCTTCGGCCTGCGATCGCGCGTAGCTGAGCGCGACGTCGACGCCGCGCGCCGCGAGCCCGATCGCCACGGCCGCACCGATGCGCCTGCCCCCCGTGATGAGCGCGGTCTTGTTCTGGAGATCCATTTTGGTCGGGTGAGGCGGGTAGGGCAGGTAGGGCAGGTCAGTCGGACAGGGCGTGTGGGACAGACTGGGGCAGGTGGGTCGACCTTCCTTCCTTCCTTACCCGCCCTACCTGCCTTACCCGCCCTGCCTGCCTTACCCGCCCTGCCTGCCTTACCTGCCCTCAGTACGAGAACGTGCCGAAGAATGCCGACCGCCTGTTGGGATCGCTCCATCTGGTGCCGAGCGCGGAACCGTTGAAGCTGTGCTCGGCCGCGAGACCGACTTCCGCTTGATCGACCGCAGCCAGCGGGTGGAACCACTGCATGGCGCCGCAGGTTGGTTCGTGCGTCAGATGTTTGCTGACGTCGAGGGCAACCTGGCCGGCGTTCACTTGAATTTCGCCTCCGCGATCCGTGAACTGAATCGGTGCCGGCAGCACCTGCACGATGTCGCCGACGAGGCCATTCGACAGCTCGTTGGCCATCGCCACCAGGGCGATCTGCTGAACCGGGTTCGCCCGGTTGTCGACGAACATCGCCGACCGGACGGCGGGCTTGCCGCCGCCCATCTCGACCATGCCGAGGTTCCGGTCGCCCGAAAGCGCCGCAACAATCGACAAGCCGTCGAGTGATACGCCATTGAAGCTGCCGCGATCGACTTTCCAGGCGAGTACTGCCTGACGACCCATCGTTTCGGCTTCGCTGTTCATGATGCAGCCGCCGGTGAACACTTCCGCCGTGCGCGCCTCGACATACGCGCCGTTCACCGTCCCTTTGCCACCGGCGACCAGGGGCGCAGCCGCCAGGCCGATCAGCGCAAGCGCTGCTAGGATCGTTCGTCTCATATGCGACCTCTAGGACGTCACGATCGAACGCAGAGGTCGCACAGGACGCAAAGTAAGAACATATTTCTCTGCGGCCTTCGCGGCCTTCGCGTTCCAAGGTGATGTTCAGTTAGTCAGAAACGCTCCTACGTTCTCCGGAGAACCAATCGTCATTAATTATACGACCACAAACCTGACGGAGATCCACATAAGGTTGAGATACTCTTTTGCGCGTTCACGAGAGCGACGCCGCTGAAAGGGCGGTGAGAGGAGTGTTATGGCGCCGGAAACGATTGGTTTCATCGGGCTTGGCGTGATGGGCAAGCCGATGGCGAAGAACCTGATCAAGGCTGGCTACCAGTTGGTGGTGCACAGCAGAACGCGTGCGTCCGTCGACGAGGTCGTGGCGGCAGGCGCGGCTGCCGCCGTGTCGCCCGCGGACGTCGCGCGGCGGACGACCATGGTCATCACGATGCTGCCCGACACAGCCGACGTCGAGCTCGTGCTGACCGGATCGGACGGCGTGCTGTCGGCGCTCCAACCCCGCGCGATCGTGGCCGATATGAGCAGCATTTCGCCGGTCGCGACGAAGCGGCTGGCCGCGCTCGTCGCCGATCGCGGCGGGTCGATGCTCGACGCGCCGGTGAGCGGCGGCGAGATCGGTGCGATCAACGCGTCGTTGTCCATCATGGTCGGGGGCGACGAGGCCGCCTGCGCGCGCGCGCGACCGGTTTTCGAAGCCATGGGAACGGCGGAGCGCATCGTACACATCGGCGCGTCAGGGGCCGGCCAGGTCTGCAAGATCTGCAATCAGGTGGCGATTGGCGGCGCGCTCGCCGGCGTCAGCGAAGCTTTCGCGCTCGCGAAGAAAGCTGGTGTCGACGCGGCCCGCGTCCGGCAGGCACTGCTCGGCGGCTTCGCCGCGAGCCGCGTGCTCGAGGTCCACGGCGAGCGCATGCTGAACGCCAACTACAAGCCGGGATTTCGAACGAAGCTCTATCAGAAGGATCTTCGGCTCGCCAACGAAGCCGCGTCGGCAAACGGGGTGGCCATGCCGGGCACGGCGCTGGTCGCTCAACTCGTGAACGCGCTCATGGCCTCCGGTGGGGGCGATCTGGATTACGCGGCGATGGGAACGGTACTGTTCGAACTAGCCGGGGTCAAATAGAGATCAAATCGGCTCATCACGAAGTCACGAAGAAACACGATGATCACGAAGAGTCTGTGTACAGGAGGTCGTTCTTCGTGGTCTTCGTATCCTTCGGATCTTCGTGATGAGCCGTTGTACGTGTGTCAGTGATCGCAGCACCGACGCTCCCGCTGGCAGCAATCCGGACGGACCGGAAGGCCGTCGGGACCGAAGCCTCGCTGGGTCTTCACGCACCAGTAGGCGGTGGCGTCGTACGAATCGTAGAACTGCGATTCTTCCGGATACGGCGTGGACAAAACGTACATACCCTTGTGCCGAAGGTTCAGGCAATGGACGCCGACGATGACTTTCGGTGAGGTGAGATGTTCCATAAGCTCATACCGTCTTGATTCCCGCCGCATTCAGGATCGCGCGCTTGACCGCCGTTCTGGCGATCTGCACCTTGTACGCGTTGCCGCTCATCGGCTTCGCCTCGCTGACCGCCGCTTCCGCGGCCGCCGCGGCCGTGGCTTCGTTCAGCGGCTTTCCCGCGAGCGCGTCTTCGGCCGGTTTCGATCGCCAGGGCACCGGCGCGACGGCGCCCAGGACGACGCGCCCGGATTGAACGATGCCGCCGTTCATCGCGAGCACCACCGTCGTGAACGCCAGCGGCCAGTCGTGCGACGCTTTGTATCGGACTTCGTAATGGCCGGTCTTCACGTTGCCCGGCGCCGGCAGCATCACGTGCGTCAGCAGCTCGTCATCGTCCAGCACGTTTTCCTTGAGCACGTTCTGAAGCGTCGGCATCGTGAAATACTCGGCCGCCGCCACTTCGCGTTCCCCCTTCGATCCGATCACGCGGAACGTCGCGCCGTACGCGACAAACGGTACGGCCAGACTCGACGGATGGACGATGTGGCTCGGGCCGTCGTTGCCGAAGATGGCGTGATACTGGTTCTCGCCGTTGACGGCGAAACAGCGTGAGCCGCCCTTCTTGTAGCAGACGAATTCCTCGTTCCGGAAATACCAGCACCGCGGCCGCTGGTTGAGGTTGCCGCCGACGGTCGCCTGATGGCGAATCTGCGGCGTTCCGATATCGGTCGCTGCGGCGATGATGGCCGGGTACATTTTCCCGATGTCGGCGTGCTCCAGCAGATCGACGATTTTCATCGACGCGCCAATGCGCCATCCGCCGCCGGACGTCGGCGCGGCCGTCCGGTCGAGCGCGTTCTTCACGTTCACCACGCGCTCCGGCGTATCGATGTAGTCCTTCATCCGCGCCAGCAGGTCCTGCCCGCCGGCCAGCGGCAACGCGATGCCGTCGAATTTCAAGGCGGCAACGGCGTCCTTTTCAGACGTCGCATTGACGTACGCGAAGGCCTTCACTGGGTCCCTCCTGCTTTCTGCTGTTCCAGCGCCGCCAGGACTTTGTGCGGATGGAGCGGCAACGATCGAATCGTCGCGCCGGTCGCGTTGCGCACCGCGTTGGCAATCGCCGACGCCGTCGAGACCGTCGGCGGCTCGCCGATGCCGATGACGCCGCGCTCGGGCATGTTGTTCAGGACGATGTCGATTGTCGGAATGTCGGACATGCCGGCCAGCAGATACCACTCCATGTTCGGATTCACCATCTGCCCGGTCACACGATCGAGCAGGCGATCCTCGAACAGGGCGAAATTGATCGCCGCGATGATGCCGCCGTACACCTGGCTCTCTGCCGTGAGCTTGTCGACAATCAACCCGCAATCCTGCATCGCCAGGATGCGTTTGATCCTCACGACCCCGGTCTCAATGTCAACCGTCACCTCGGCGAACTGCACACCGCTCGTGCCGCTCGACGACAGCCCTTCTCCCCACTGCCCGTCCACGGAGATCGGTTCGGTGCCGAGATGCTTGCAGGCGTCTTTCCACGCCAGGCCTTTGGTCGGATCGCCCTTCACATGGATTCGGCCGCCCTCGGCGACGACATTCTCGGGAGCGGTGCCGAGTACCGGCGCCACCCGCGCGAACAGCGCGTCGAGCGCCTTGATCGAGGTAATGCGAATCGCCGGCGACACCGATGCGGCAGTGGTGCTGCCGCCCGATCCGGGGCTGAACGGATAATTCGTGTCGCCGATCTCGGCCTTCACGGCGCTCGTCGGCAGGCCCAGGGTTTCCGCGGCAACGATCGTCACGAGCGTGCGCGTCCCGGTTCCGAGATCCTGGGTGCCACACCTGACGACCACGGCGCCGTCGGAGCTAATGTCGACGTGCGCCTGCGTTCCACGGCCGCCTCCGCCCCAGAGATGGGCCGACACGCCCATCCCCGCCTTGATTGGACCGGGTGCTGGATCGCCAGTCGGGTGGCGTTTCTCCCAGCCGAACTGCCGCGCGCCCTGCTGAAAGTACTCGACCCACATTTGGTTTGGCGCTTTCGGCGGCGCGTTCTTGATGCGGAATTCGACCGGATCGATCTTGACGCGATCCGCGAGCTCGTCCATCAGGATCTCGGTGAGAAAGCACCCCTGCGGATGACCCGGCGCGCGCATCGCGCGCTGCTGACCGGCATTGATGTAGACGTCGGTGTGCACGCGGCGTCGATTCGGAAATTGATACAGATACGGCAACGGGAAATTGGCATTCGCGCCCGCGCCGCCGGTGCCCCAGCTCCGGCCGTCGAACGCCGTCAGCTTCCCGTCGTTCGTCACGCCGGCACGAATCTGAGCGAACGCCGACGGCCGGTTTCCGGTGTCGAGGTGCTCTTCCTTGCGATCGAGCATCAGCTTCACCGGCGCGTTCGCCAGCTTCGCGAGCCTGGCGCAAATCAATCCCTGCACGTCGGGCGCGAACTTGCTCCCGAACCCGCCGCCCATGTACTGCGTAATCACGCGCACGTTCGATTGCGGAATCCCGAGCGACTGAGCGAACTGCTGCGCGCATTGATGCACGCCCTGCGTCGTCACCCACGCGGTGAGCTGGTCGCCGTCCCATTCGCAAACGGCACCGTGTGTCTCGAGACACACGTGCGTGATAACGTGCGTCGAATAGGTGGCTTCGACCACGTGGGCGGCTTCCTTGAATCCGGCTTCCAGATCGCCCGTTTCCTGCCGGACGCCGGCCCGCGTGTTCTCCTGTGTCGAGTGCCACTTCGGCGCATCGGCGGCCAACGCCTGGGCTTCGGTGGAAACGTGCGGCAGCGGTTCGTAGCGCACACGAACCATCTGCGCGGCGTCGCGTGCGCGCTCCTCGGTATCGGCGGCGACGGCCGCCACCGGATCGCCTTGATACACGACCTCGGCGCCAGGTTCCTTCCATGCCAGCACGGCTCTCACGCCCGGCGCTTTCTCGGCGGCCGCAAGATCGATCGACACGATTTTCGCGTGGGGGTACGGTGATCGGACCATCCGCCCGTAAATCATCCCCGGACGATTGATGTCGTATGTGTAGCGCGCGCGGCCGGTCACCTTGTCCGGCCCGTCGATCCGTTTCACCGCCGTGCCGAGAAGCGCGGGCTTCGCCGGCCACGCGTACTTCGGATCGGGTGTTGGGATCGGGGGCGGCGGCTGGGGGGCCGCGCCACGGCCACGGCCGGTGTTCTGCTCAGACACGACGCACCCCCTTTGCGGCCGCCGCAACGGTCGCTTCCATGATGCGGACGAACGTGCCGCAGCGGCAGATGTTGCCGTCGAGGCCGCGGCGTATCTGCTCGGACGTCGGATTCGGCGTCCGTTCGAGCAGCGCGGTCGCCGCGACAATGAAGCCGGGCGTGCAGAAGCCGCACATCAGCGCATCGACGTCGCAGAACGCCTGCTGGACCGCGTTCAGCGAGCCGCTGCTCGCCAGGCCTTCCACCGTGCGAATCTGTTTGCCCTGGACGTCGATCGCGAGCGTCGAGCACGCGTAGACCGTGCGGCCGTCGACGATCATCGTGCACGCGCCGCAGCTGCCGCGGTCGCAGACCCGTTTGTTCCCGGTGAGATCCGCTCGATTGCGCAGCGCATCGAGCAGCGTGACGCGAGGCTCGATCCTGAGATCCACGCGCTTGCCGTTAACAGTCAACGCCACCGGCACGTCACCGGGGCCGACGACGCGAGGGCCCGCCTGGGCTTCGGCCTCGGCGGCGCCGGCTGCGGTGACGGCGGTCGCAAGGCTGCCGACGCCGGCCGTCTTGAGGAAGTCGCGCCGACTGACGCTGACGCGGTCGGGTTTATCAGGAAGGTTGTCTTTCGAGGATGACATGCGGGAATGATACGTCAGCGCCCCTGAAAAAATCGATCGGCCGGGCTGTGCTACGACCTGTCACGCTCACGTGGCGTCCGGCTTCAGCCGGATTGTATGTATCCGCCTGAAGGCGGACCCCACGAGTATGCGGAGCGGCTCTTGGGTGTTGGCGCTTGGCTCTTGGCTTTCGGCTCATCGTTTGCTTGGCGCCGGAGAAACGAACACGGCCAGCGATCATCGCAAGCTTCGTGTTTTCTGAAAGCCCAAAGCCGAAGCCCAGAGCCTAAGGCTCTATCTGAAGCATCCGGTACGCGCTGATGGTCGAATGCTTGCCCAGCGCGAACCACGGGCGTCGTGAGACGAGCTTCAGGTCTGCACGATGGTCGAGCGTCGCCATCAATGTCTCGTATCGATTGCCACGAAGCCGCTCGCCATGAATGACGAGGTAGTTCGTGCCATGCCGGCGAATCTCGATCATCGAACGCTCGTCGGGAAAATTGGTGACGGCTTCAGCGATCCGCCAGTAGGAGGGCGGAATAAAGCCGCCGTACCCGTTGACCAGATGCTGCCAATGGAACGTCGAGTAGTAAAGATACATTGGATTATCGAACAGGGAAGTCGGGAACTCGAAGATCGCCGCGGTAGGGCCCGCGTCTCGATCGCGGACGATGTCGGCGTACACCGCGGGAACCTCTCTGTCCATGTCCACGATTACCGGCCTCGAGGCGTACTCGGCGAGCAGCACCAGCGCGATCGTCATGAACGCCATGCGCCGCACGCCGGCCGAGTTGAGGCCCTCGAGCAGGCGTGTCACGCCGAATCCCGCGAGCACGGCGAGCGAGAACGCCGTGAACAATCCCATGCGCGCGGGAATGCGCACCGCGCGAAACGGCAGGATGTATTCGTACAAGTATGGGAACGTGACACCGTTGAATCCGAGCGAGATGTCGAGTGCGATCAGCAGGCCGAGCGCGTACGCCAGCCGCACCCTGGATACGGGCGGCCAGAGCGCGAACGCGGCGAGCGCGACCACCAGGAAGCCTGGAAACAGTTGACGTTCCGGCCGCACGAACCGCGCCAGCAGCCGGCCGTACATCAGGTTGGCAGCCGGTGCCGCAAGATAGCCGTGCCAGGTCGCGCTCCCGTTCATCACTTCCAGCCGGCCCCGTTCGCCGACGACTTCGCGTTCGCGGAGATACGCGATGCCAGCCGGAAGAACCGCCACGATCCCAATCGCCGCCGCTGCCAGCAACGCCACGAGGCGCCGCTTCAGCCGTGGCGGATCCCCAACCAGCATCGTCCCGCCCACGACCGCCGCGTACGGGATCAGAAACAGCCCGAAGTACACGCACGACAGCATCTGGCCCGCGCCGAACGCACCGAAGAGCACGCCGTCGCGCACGCGGCCGGTTCGAAGGAGTTTGTGCAGCGCCCACATCGCGCACGGAAGGCATTGTGTCTGCTGCATCTGCACGTGCGCGTAGTGGTCGATGCGAAACGGAACGAACGCGAATACGATGCCAGCGATAAGACCCGCGCCCGCGCTGTTCGTCAGCATCCGCACGAGCAGGGCCATGCCGACGCCGGAGAGGACGAAACCTGAGAGAAGGATCACGTTGTGAACCAGGAGGGGATGGACGCCCAGCCAGTGCAGGGGCGCCGCGGCCACACCAGGCAGCAGCATGGTCTCCTGAAGGGCGAGCGTTCGTCGCTCGGGGTAGTACATGTTGGCGTCGAACATGCGGGCTGGCGCCCGCGGCAGCTGGTGTGCGACCCACGCGAAAATCCAGGTCCCCAGCAGAGGATCCCCATCGTCGTGAACACCCGCGGGCAGATGCAGCACCTGCGGATACGTCATCACCGCTGTGAGCACAGTGAAGACGAGCAGCATCGCTGCCGCGAATTTCACGATTGCAGGACGTCGATGAGCTCGGTCAACGCCGCCAGCTCCTGTTGCGCCGCGAAAATAATGGCGCGGCGTTCCTGAAGCGTCGGCGTGGACCAGTCTTCGCCTTCGAGCCGGACACGGCCGTCACGAGTGAATTCGACGACGACGGCATCCATCGACTCGACGTACAGCTTCATGGGATTGCAAATGGAGTGGTTGTCCCAATCGACAGCGTCGTTCCAGGCACGCTGCAGCGTCAGCTCCAAGCACGGTGGGGCGTCAGTTCCAAAGCACGGTGGGGCGTCAGTTCAAGATCACCGTGCAGCGCCAGTTCAGAGCACCCTGCAGCGTCAGTTCAAACTCCCGCCGCCGCTGCCGCTCGCTGCGCGTCCTCGACGCCGACGATGACGGCCGCGATACTTGCCGTGTCGGTCGCCCCGGCGTAGGCGTATTCGATATTCACGCCGGCGTCGCTGACCAGTCTCAACGCAGGCGCCAGCGCACCGGGGATGTTGGGCACGCTGATGAGAATCACGTCCCGCTCGGTGACCTGGTGATGGTGTTCGCGCAGCACCCCCGCAGCGTGGACATGGTTGTCGACGACGATCCGCAGCTGCCCTCCTGTTTCGAGCGCCAGCGCGACGATGTTCACGCGCTCGTCCGACAGGAGGCGACACACGCCGGCGAGCGCACCCGGACTGTTCGGCAGACGCAGGTTCAGTTCGGTGCGGATCATGGGGGGAGAGATTACCAGAACCGGCCCTGATGGACCATAACAGCCCACGGGCTGTTCAGGGCAGACGGCAGGCAGAGAGGCAGGACCCCCAGGTCATGAGGGCCCTGCCACAACCGTCCATCGTGTGTCGGCGCGTCAGTCATGCCGCGACCGACTGCGCCGGGTAAACGCCGGAGGAGGGCCGGGGCGTTGTTACGCCAGAACCTTGATCACGACGCGGCGGTTCTGCGCACGGCCCGCCTTGGTCTTGTTCGGCGCAATCGGTTTGTCTTCGCCGTAGCTGATCACGTTGATCTTGTGCAGCGGCACCTGGTACTGCTCGTACAGATAGCGCTTCACGGCCTCAGCGCGGGCCAGGCCGATTCGCTCGTTCGTGACCTTGTCGCCGACGTTGTCGGTGTGACCTTCGATCTCGAGGAAGATGTTCTTCGGATCCTGCTTCAACTGCGCCACCATCTGGTCGATGCGCTCCTTGGCAGAATCCGGCAGCTCGGCCTTGCCGAACTTGAAGTTGCCCTGATCCTCGCTCAGCACGACCTCGAACACCAGGCGCTTGCTGTTCCGGTCGAACGTTTCGATCTTGGTGTCGGCCTCTTTTGCCGCACTGCTGGCCGCGTTCGCCGCGGAATTCGCGGTGGTGGCGGCGTCGTTCGCCTGCTGTGCCGACTGCGCCGCAGCCTGCGCCTTCTGATCGACTTCAGTAATCCGGCCTTCGTTCCGGCGGGTGCGCTCCTGGGTTTCTTCCAGCGAGCGGCCCATCGAATCGACTTTGTCGTTTACCTCCCCAACGCTGGTGCGAACGAACTTCTTGGTGGCGCAGGCGCTGGACCCGCCGATGGCCAGAACCGCAATTGGAACGGCGACGAAGAATTTCCGCAACATGTTCGATCTCCTCCTGATCCGACGTCCGGGCTTGATTGCCCCGCTATATACCCACTCCGGGCTCGAACCGTCAGGTCCCTGTTCCGTGCTCGGACCACGAGCGAATGCCAGCCCGGTTGGCCGCTCGATTCAAACGCGATGAGATATTGATGGCGCAGCTCCCCGAGAATCTCGCGCGCCGACATGCTGCGCTGCGCCGGCGTGCTGGCAACGAATGTATGACCGCCCGTCCACGAGGCGAGATCCACCAGCGGCCCGGCGAGCGCCGACCGCTCGGCCGACGCCGTGGCTGTCTCCGCCCCCGGATTGTCGATGGATGGCACGATCCCCAAGATGTACACCGGCACATCGATCCGGCTCGCGACGGCGGACACTTGCGCCGGCTGCAACCGGCTCCAGGTGTCGTAGCCATCGGTGAAGACGACGACCGCGCGCCGCCGGCCCTCGCGGGCGCCGACTCGTTGCGCGGTTTCCGCAATCGCATCGTGGAGCGACGTCGCCCCGAACGGGACGACCGACGTCATCGCGTCGGGCAGCGTCTTCAGACCGGCCGTGAACGGCTTGACTTCGTCGAGCCGCGTGTCGAAAGTGAAGACCGCGGCTTCGTCGCGACTATCGAGCCAGCTCAGAACATGGGCCGCCGCTTCACGCGCGCTGGCGAGACGCCCTTCCATGCTGCCGCTGACGTCGAAGAGGAGGGCGACACTGACGCCGGTGGTGTCGGGACGGAAATCCGTGATGGTGCGAGGCCACCCGGCATCGAGCACCTCGAAATCGTGCGCAGACAGATCGCGCACGAACCGGCCTTTGTGGTCGCGCACCACCGCAGTGATGCGGACGACATCAACGCCAGACTTGAACGTGGCCACCGGTGGCTGCTGCGCGAGCAATTCGCTTGCCAGTCCGAAAACCAGACTTGTAAGCGCTGGTGCGATTTTGAAAGTCCGTGGCACGTTCATTCTCAGGCGCAAGGGCGTTGCCATGTCTGCAAACAACTGAGTCATAAGCGCTTGACAGAAATGGTGATTTGTGGACACCCCATCGGGATCCTCAAAGGAGGTAAAAATTACCCGACTTCGGTGTTATATGGGCACTCAGCCGGCGTAAGAGTTACATCGCTCTCTCGCGGTAAGATTCCCGCGTGGTCACCACCAACCTTCGTACGGAGATTCCGACCGCAGCCCGGGTGCACCGCTTCACCTATGCCATCCGGAACATCGTGGCTGAAGCGCAGCGCGTCGAGTCAGCGGGCATGCATGTCCGCTACCTCAACATCGGAGATCCCGTTCAATTCGGGTTCAGCACGCCGCCGCACCTGATTGACGCCGTCGAACACGCCTTACGCGACGGTCACAACGGGTACGGTCCGTCTGCGGGCATTGCGCCGGCACGGGAAGCCGTCGCAGCCGAATACACAAAACGCGGCTTCCCGGTATCGCCCGACCGGGTCTTCATCACGGCAGGGACGTCGGAAGGCATCGAGCTCGCGATGGCCGCGCTTGTCGACGAAGGCGGCGAGGTGCTCGTCCCGATGCCGACGTACCCGCTCTACACGGCGGTGCTGGCCAAGATCGGGGCGCGCGCAACGTTCTATCGTCTGGATCCATCCGCGCAGTGGATGCCCGATCTGGATCAACTCGAAGAGCTGGTGTCCTCCGACACACGCGCGGTCGTTGTCATCGATCCGAACAATCCGACGGGCGCCACGTATTCGACGGCCACGCGCCGCGCGCTGCTGGATTTCGCGGAGCGCCACGGACTCGCCATCCTCGCCGATGAGGTTTATGGCGATCTGGGATTCGACGGGCCGGTCGCCCCGCTGGGGAGCCTCGAGCCCGATGCGCCAATCATCTCGTTCTCGAGCCTCTCGAAAGCGTATCTGGCGCCCGGATGGCGCACCGGGTGGATGGCGGTCGGGCGCACGCCTCGACTCGATGGCGTGGCCGCCGCGGTGAAGAAGCTGGCGGACGGGCGTCTGTGCAGCACGGTGCCGATGGAGCATGCGGTCGCCGCCGCGCTCAACGGCGATCGCTCGCATCAGGTGGCATTTCGCGCCGCGCTCCGCGAACGCGCGACGCTCACGACGAAACGCCTCTGCGCGATGCCGGGCGTGACGTGTGTGGCGCCCACCGCCGCGTTCTATGCGATGCCGCGTGTGACCCTGCCGCCAGGACGCACCGACGAGGACTACGTGCTCGCGCTGCTGCGCGCCACCGGCGTGCTCTGTGTGTACGGATCAGGGTTTGGATTGCCGAAGGACGGCGGCTTCCTGCGGATCGTGTTTCTCGCGTCACCAGCCGAACTGAGCGCCATCTACGATGTGATGGCCGACTTCACGCGCGACTATCTCAGGGGATCGGGCGGGTAGGGCGGGTGGGGCGGGTAGGGCGGGTAGGGCGGCGGGTGGGGCAGGTCGGGCCCACCCGCCCTACCAGCCCCACCGGCCCTACCAGCCCCACCTACCAGCTTCATCCGCCCTACCAGCCTTCCCCGTCCCTCGTGATAAAACCTCGTCGATGGCGTCCGATCAGGGCTTCGTGCGGCGGATGTTGCAGACCGTTCTGACGGTTGCCGCCGTCACCATTCTGGTTGCCATCTTCTGGGCGGCGCGCGAGGCCCTGATGCTCGTCTACATCAGCGCGCTGATCGCGATGGGCTTCTCGCCGCTGGTCCATATGATCGAGCGACCCCGTGCCGGCGGCCGCCTGCCCGCCGTCCCTCGATGGCTCGCCATCCTCGTCATCTACCTGACCGTCGTCGGCATCGTCGTGATCATCGGGTTGATGGTCGTGCCGCCGCTCGTCGCGCAATCCGTGGCGTTGTGGGACCGGCTGCCGGACGAGTTCAATCGCTTTCAGAGCTTTCTCATTCGTTACCGGATCCTCAGGGGCCCCATCACCCTGGCCGAAGCGGTCCGGAGCGCGCCCCAGGGTTCGGGCGCCAATGCCGTCGGCACGGTCCTCGTGGCGGTGTCGAGCGTCATCGGCGGCGTGTTCGGTCTCATCACCATCATCATCCTGAGCTTCTATCTGCTGATCGAAGCGAGGGCGATGTTCGAATACTGGATCCGTTTTGTGCCGGCCGCACGGCGCGGCGACGTGGCGATTGCCGCGCGCGAGGCGGTGCTGAAGGTCAGCGCGTGGCTGAGCGCGCAATTCGTGCTCGCGGGTGTGATGGGAACCTTCGCCGCCGTCGGTCTCGGCCTGATGGGCGTTCCCTACTTCTATGTGGTGGCGCTCGTCGCCGCCATCGGTGAGACGATTCCCATCGTGGGTCCGGTCATCGGCGGCATCACGGCGGTGGCCGTCGCGATTACCGTCTCGGCCAAGCTGGCGGCGATGGTCGGCGCGTATTTCCTGATCCTGCACCAGCTCGAAGCGAACATCCTGGTGCCGAAGATCATGGAGCGGCGCGTCGGCGTCAGCCCGGTGGCGGTGATGGTCGCCCTTCTGATCGGCGGTTCACTCTGGGGCCTGATCGGCGCGATCCTCGCCATCCCCACCGTCGCCATTCTCTCCATCATCGTCGACCAGATCGCCGCCGCGCGCGATGCGATGCGGCTCGAGGCATAGCAGCCCGTGGTGAAAGTCCAGCGTCGCACCGAGGGCGGCGGGGCGCCCCGCTGACAAGGCGCGACGACCGAGAATATCGGGAATTAATCGGGAATATTTGAGGGAGGAGCAACGCAGTCAGCGGGGATGCATCGCCGGCCGAATGCAGCTGGAGTTTCACCACGGGCTGGTAACGAAGCTTCGCCTCAAACCGCCGAGTAAAACCGAGCCTCGGCGGAGCGAGCGAATCTTCGTTACTAGGCGGCCCTTCGGGCCGCAACTAAGACAGCTTCTAAAGCCGAAACTTGTCTCAATCGCACAGACATCGGGTTTAGAAGATGTCTAGGCCCTGGCATCCGCCGCGCATCGGGCTATCACGAAGAAACGAAGGCACACGAAGGATCTTTGTACAATCGCTGTCTTCGTGGACTTCGTGTCGCTTCGTGACTTCGTGATGATCCGTTCTCTGGTGCACGAACAGCGCGATGTGCTTCGGGTGACTCTGTTGTACACCGTGCTCACCGTCGCACTGACGTGGCCGCTCGCTCGCGGCCTCACCCGCAACCTTCCCGGCGATCTCGGCGATCCGTTGTTCGTCACCTGGGTGCTGGCGTGGGACGCGACCCATCTCGGCAGGGGCCTCTGGAACACGAACATCTTTTATCCGCACCCGCTGACGCTCGCGTACTCGGAGCACTTTCTGGCGCAGGCGATTCAGATCCTGCCGGTGTACGCCCTCACCAGGAACCCGATCCTCTGCTACAACCTC
>QHWF01000556.1 GCA_003222455.1 Acidobacteriota bacterium | reverse complement strand
AAACCTCGTAGCTTGCGCGCCATGCCGGTGAACTCACGCTTTACGAGTTTCGTCAGGAACCTGCTGCTCAGGGACCGCGTGGAGCGGGACCTGGACGACGAACTGCGCGCCTACGTCGAGATGACGATCGAAGAGAAGCGGACCGCGGGTGTTCCTGAAGGGAATGGGCAGAGGCCCGCGCCATGTCGCAGATCATCCGCGATTCGGAATCGATTCGGCTTCGCAGGTTCGTGCTCATTCTTCTCGGGAGCTTTGCCGGCATCGCCCTGATCCTGGCGGCCGTCGGAGTGTACGGCGTCACGTCCGGCGCCGTGGCCGAGCGAACGAAGGAGATTGGCATCCGCATCGCGCTTGGCGCGACGCGTCCGCTCGTCTTCGGACACGTAGTGGGCGAGATGATGGCGGTTGCGGCCGCAGGCATGGCGTTGGGCGCAGCCGGAGCGATCGCGTTGACGCGCCTGATCCGAACGATGCTCTTCGACGTCAGGACAACCGATGGCGCGACGTATCTTGGAGTGACGCTGCTGCTCGGCGGAGTCGTGCTGCTGGCCAACTGCGTCCCTGCACGGCGAGCCATGCAGGTCGATCCGGCGAGCGCGCTACGTCACGACTAGCAGGCTGCTGAAATACGCAGCCTGCGGCTTTAGGCTCATGGCTCTCGGCTTCGGACCTGCCGAGAAAATCGTCGTGCAAGTGTACCGACGATAGCAGTGAACGGAGCAATTTGCTGCCGAATGCACTTTCAGGAGGACGCGCCCAGAGCCCTGAGCCGAGAGCCGATTTGCCTAGAGTGGCGCGTCCGAGTAACTGAAGCCGATACCCTGTCTTCCTTTGCGGCCTTTGCGTTCGATCGTAGCGTGACGTTCGCTCGAATTACCAGCGCGTGCCGAGCGTGACGAACACACCGTTGCGGTCCGGCAAATAGGTCTGGAATGCCTGCTGGAACTCGACTCCGAGCGTGAGCTTGTGCGGGTCGGCGTCGTAGGTCGTGCCGTCGTACCAGAGATTCCAATGCACGCCCAGTCCTGCCCGGACATCACGATTGATGCCCTGACTCCACTGACTCCAGGCGCCGTTGATCTGCATGTGGCCGTACGGCTCGATCGTCTGCTTCGCCGCGATCCGGCGATGATAGCCCGTCCGATAGTCGGCGGTGGCCGCCCTGTAGTTGGTTTTCAAATATTGGGCCGCGTCCAGGTAGAGATTCCTGGAAATCCATCCTCCATCCGACGGGTGCCAGTCGTCGCCATAGCGCCCGCCGTTGAAGAATGACGCGCTCGATCGCAGGAGCACGTCGCGGCGGCTGTGATCGTCGAGGCCCATCTGATTCTCAGCTGCCAGATAGATGACCTGACGGCGCCACGGCTTCCAACGCAGGCCAACGCCGGCCATCGCATTCTCGGATGGCAGCGCGCTACGAGCGTTGAGCCATCTCGAATCGGTGGATTGCCGAGCCGAACATCGGCCTCGAGCTGCGAGTAGCTCCGGTAGCCGCTTCCTGCCTGCGGTCCGGTCGTGGCGGTGCCGACGTGCGTTCCGCTGAAGCCGTCCAGATTGATCGTCACCCGGCGACCAAGATCCTCGTGCAGACGCTGAAAGCCGAAGCGGCGCTCGGCCGGAGTGACGGAATCGTCGGCGGGCGTGTCGGTGAACGCCGAGGGGGCATCCAATAGCTGTTCGGTGTACCACCGTGCCGTGTCGTTCTGATTCAATCGTTGAGCCACGTACACGAGTTGCCTCGCGAGTACGAGGTTGGCGGGGTCGTCACGCCAGGCGCGCTCCAGCGCGCGCTGCGCCAGAGCGGCATGTCCCGCGTGCCAGTACGCGTAACCCAACTCGACCTGCACGACCATGTTGTCCGGCGCCATCGCGGCGGCCCGTTCGAGGGCCTTCAGCGCGGAAGGGGCGCGTCCGGCGCGCTTGTATGCGTACGCCAACTGCAACTGCACGGAGGCGTTGGCGCCATCGAGATCCACGGCGCGCTCGAGCCAGTGCACCTGTCGATCGGGAGAACGATCGAGTCGAGCCAGCCGAAGATAGTCGTCCAGGTTCGGACGCAATTCGACGGCGCGCTCGAAGGCGGCGGTCGCAGCCGCCGCATCGGTCTCTCCATAGCTCTGCCCGAGGAGTGACCAGTAACGATGGTTCAGCGCATCGCCGCGCTTGCGATACTCCGTGAGCCAGGTTGCGGCCTGCTGATTCTGGTCGGCGGCCAGAGCGGTCGTGATCGCGGCGATCAACTCATCGCCAGAAAGACGTTCGGCGCCGACGCTCCGCCACGCGTCAAGCGCGGTACTGTAGTCTCCGCTCGCGTGGGCCGCATACGCGAATGCGCGCGACCCACGTCCTCCAGGCTGCCGCGCGTGCGCTCGCGCATAGGCCCCTTGTGCCACTGTTGGTGCGTCCGGCTGCGAGCAGTCGCCCAGGCGCATCCAATCGTCGTACCCATATTCCGGTGACAAATCCGCCAGCGTGGTGCGAACCGCATCGCAATTCTGCAGATTCGCCCAGAGCGCGGCCTGCCAACTCCGCAATGCCGGCGTGTTCAATGGATCGCGCAAGGGCAGCAGTTGTTCATCGCTGAACACCCCTGGCTGCTGCTCGAGCAGCACACTGAGCCGCTGCAAGAGCGTATCTCGTCCGGCAGGTGTCTCGGCCGCGAATGGATACGCACGCAGTAACAGGCGGGTCGCCTGTTCGGCTGCACCGGCTTCCACCAGCGTGTACGTCACTTCGTCGAACAGGCCTGCGCGGCCGGGATCGTGCGCGAGCAACAGGTCGGCTTGTCGTTCCGCGGCATCGAAGCGGTGTGTTTGCAACGCGTCGGTCAGGGCGGCTCTCAGGTCGGTCGCACCATCAGGCTGCGTGACGGCAATCGGAGCCGGCGGCTGGACCCGTTCGGGATGCGGCGCGTGTTCTCGCCGCGATGCGGCCGCCGGCGCGCGCGTGGCGGACGTCGCGTCTTTGGTCTCGGCCGGCGCACGCACGGGCCCGCTTCCGTGCTGGGCGCCGACGGTCGCGGCGTCCCGACAGGACGTGCTGGTCACGTCGGTGCAGGAACTCGCAGGCGTCACCACGGCCGGCGGCTGCGGCGTCACGGCCGGCCGCCGCGACGCCGGGCGGAGATCCGCCAGGGCACTGCTCAGCCGCGCGTCATCGGGCGTCTGTTTGAGCTGTGCGCGCAGGATGGATTCAGCGCGTCCGGCCTCGCCAAACTTGCGATAGGCGGCGGCAAGGTGCAGCGCCACCGCGGCATTCTCGGGCGCCAGGCGACGCGCCTGTTCGAACTCCGCCAGCGCACGGTCGCGCTCGCCCCGCTGCATCGATTCCCACCCTTGCTGCAGGTGCGGATAGACGAGAAAGCGGCGATAGCCGGAGAGATCGTTGCCGAGGTCGAATTGTTGCGCCGACGCGAACGACGGTATTGCTATCAGCACGGCCAGCACAGCGGTGATTATCTTCATACAGTGCTTGTCTCCAACACGTCGTCGTACGACGACACGCCGATTCCTGCGCGTTCCAGGAGCGAGTGCATCGAGCCCTGGACCGTCTTTTGAAGCTCGAGCGCCTCGTGGACGAGAAACTGTCCCAGACTCATCGATGTGGTCTCGTGTCGCAGCAGCACGGCATTGAGCGCAGCCGCGTCCAGATGGCCGAGCGACATCACGACTTCCGCGAACAACACCTGCCGCGAGACGTACTCCTGCCACAACGCGTCGGCGCTCGGCGCCGTGAGCCGGCCGGCCGAGACCGCATCGTTCAGCGCGCGCCGGGCGTCATCGGTACGCCAGCGCGCGTGCCATTGACGCAATCCGACGGTCACCTGTCCTTTCGGGACGATGACATACGAGACCGGCCGTTTGAGCTTTCGCCCCAACGCTGCTATTGACACCGGATCCACATCGCCCTCGCTCCCGACCACGAGTGTGCGCCCTTCCTCACGAATCGGCAGCACGGCGTAATGCAACGCCAGTTCGGAGGGGAGCTGCTGGATCAAGCGCGGGTCGAGCGAGAGCGTATCGACGCGCTCCCACTCCACACCGCTCTGTTCCGCAACGGCGGTTGCGAGTTGCTCCGCGGTGATCATTCCTTCATGGACCAGCCAACTGCCAAGCTTCAGACCGCGTGTACGGTGCACGAGCGCGGTCGCGAGTTGCTCTTCGGAGATGACACCCTGCGCCACGAGAATGCGACCCAGCGGCCGCCGGGCCCGTCCTTGTTCGCCCAGCACCGGAAAGTCGTGCTCGGTCTTGTCCCATGCCACGCGTCGAGGATCGCCTTCCTGAACGATCTGCCGTATGGCACGGCAGTTGGCCATGAAGTTGATGTAATTGCCCCAGAACAGACGCGGGATCGACAAGGCGCCTTCGGCCAGCCCGTAAAAGGTGGACACGAAAAAGACGCGCTGGGCGATGCGATTGGTCATGAGCACGAGGTTCGCCGTCAGCAGCGCGGTCAGCCAGGGACCGCCCTCGAATATCGATAAGAACTCATAGCCGTGCGGCACAACCGCCTGGTAGAGCCAGAGAGCGGTAAGCTGAAACAGCACGACGGTCGCCAGGAAGCTCACGAAGTTCGTGATGCCGCCCTTCCGGTCGCGCCAGAGGAAGTAGTTCAGCGTCATGTCGCCGGTCCACCGGTGATTCCTGAATCCCTGGTACACGATGCCGATGATCCAGCGCGATTTCTGCCGTATCGCCGTGGCGAGGGTGTTGGGAAAATACTCGCGAACGCATACGACGTTGGCTTCACGGACGCTCTTACCGAATGCAGGAGTGAAGGGGTGCGCCACCTCGCCGTCTTTGACCACCGGGAAGCGCACGAATATCTCGCTCATCCCCTTCGTTCTCAACCTGAATCCGATGTCGTAGTCCTCCGTGAGACTCTGGATGTCGAACGCCACGCCGTCACCGTCGGCGAGGAGGGCCATCACGGCGCGGCGGCTGAAGCACGAGCCGACGCCCGCGCTCGGGACCTGTCCCGCGAGCGCTTCGCGCACCAGGATGTCCTTGCCGTGGACCTCCGCGAATTCGTCCATGTAGTGCCCGCTGGTGAAGTCCGACCATGTGCGCGCGAACGGATACACCGGAAGCTGAATCAGATCCTTGCGGTCGACCAGGTAGTTGAACAGGCGCAGCTCCATTTCGGAGATGACGTCTTCGGCATCGTGCAGGATGAAGCCCGCGAACTGCAGATTCGCCCGCTGTTCGAACTGAAGGATGGTGTCGAGCACGTTGTTCAGACAGTCGGCCTTGCTGGTCGGTCCGGGACGCGCGCACACGACTTTGTGGACGTTCCTGAAGCGGGCGCAGACCTTGTCCACATCGCTCTGTGTCTCGGGATCGTTCGGGTACGTGCCGACGAAGATATGGTAGTTCTCGTAATCGAGCGTCGTCGCCGCGAGCTCGGCCATCCTGCCGATCACATCGGTCTCGTGCCAGGCGGGAACCATGATGGCGAGTGGCTTCTCAGGCCGTTTGTACAGCGCGAGATAGTCCAGCCGATCGTGCGAGCGGTACACCGTCGCGGCGCGCCAGGCTCTCCGCAGCCAGTACACGACGTCGATGATCAGGTCATCGAGGCCGCTGATCAGGATGAGCACCGCCAGCGTCACGGCGATGAACTTCAGCCCGTACAAATACGTAGCGAAAACGTCGACCGACCACATAATTGCCCTTTAAGCCGCGACGAACGCGCGCGTTTCTTTTTTCGCGAGATGCCGCTCGAGCGTGGACACGATTCGCTGCGACGCGGTGCCATCCCCGAACGGATTGCCAACCCTCTGCATGTCTCGGTAGGCCGGCGGGTCGTTCCACAGCCGTTCGATGTGGGCCACGATTTTGGCTCGACCCGTGCCGACCAGCGCGGCACAGCCCGCTTCGACCGCTTCCGGACGCTCGGTTTCTTCACGCAGCACGAGCAGCGGCACGCCGAATGTCGGTGCCTCTTCCTGGAGTCCACCGGAGTCGGTCAACACCAGCCAGGCGTCGACCAGGGCCTGCTGCATCGCGAGATAATTCATCGGTGCCGTCAGTCGCACGTTCGGGCAGTCGCCAAGGATGGAATGCACAGGCGCCTGGACCACGGGGTTGAGGTGCACGGGAAAGAGCACGTCCAGTTCAGGATGCAACGCCGCCACTTCAGCGATCGCATGGCAGATCTGTTTGAGCTGGTCGCCCCAGCTCTCCCGTCGATGCACGGTGACGAGCAGGTGGCCGCCCCCTTCGATTTGGCGGCGCACCCCTTTGTGCGCGCAGCTCCACTCCTGCGCGTCGACCGCCGTGTTCCCGGTGATCCAGATATCCTTGGCGGGGATTCCTTCGCTGACCAGCGCCGAGTGCGCCCGTTCGGTCGGCGCAAAGTGAAAGCGTGTCAGGCGGCCGATCATCTGCCTGAGGCCCTCTTCCGGAAATGGCGCCTCGAGGTTGTACGTCCGCAGTCCGGCTTCGACGTGAGCGACGGGGATCCGATTGTAGAAGCCGGCGAGCGCGCCCAGGAACGCGCTTTCCGTATCGCCTTGCACCACGACCGACGTCCACGGCTCCCGGGCCATCACCATATCGAGCGCGCGCCGGCACCCGGCGCTGAAATCCGAGAGCGAGGTGCCGCTGCGGGGCAACGAGATATCCGGAGTGATGTCGAAACACGAAAGGATCTGCTGCGCCATTTCGCCATGCTGGCCCGTGTGCAGCCATCGCACTCGCGTCCACGGTGCCGAGCGCAAGGCGTGATACACCGGCGCGAGCTTGATGATTTCCGGACGCGTTCCCGATACAAGTAGGATGTTTTCCATGGCCCGACTCAGTCCTCCGGTTCGCCACGATCCCCGGAGAGAGAGAGCTCCGGACAGTTGTGGATGTCGTGTCAGGATCCGGAGAGGCAAGGACCGAGCCGCCTCTGCAAATCTGGAAAGGTCAACTTTCGCAAACAGTTGGAAGGAACAACCGACTTGCGGCCTTCAGCGTTCTGTGCCGTTGTGGAACACTCGAATAACGTAATTGGTCTTCATAGGTCGTCCGCCCGCAAACTGAACCATAAATTCAACACAATTATCGTAAGTGACACCGCCCTCGTCGAACTGTTGCTGCGTCAGGGAGAGTCAGCTATAAATTCAATCTAGCCCAGCCCAAACTTCTTCTTCTGCAAAGACGTCGCAGGACGCCACCGGAGCTCACGATGCGTGTCTGGAAAGTTCAAGTGTCCTTGGTGATCGCTTTGATCGTGGTGATTTCTGCGACCGTGATGGCGACCACGTTCGTTGAAGATTTTTCGGCCATGCCGGCGGGCACCTGTTATGCGGACGGATCCACGATAGGCGTGTGGCAGTTCGTGTACAACGGATACGGTTGCAACGGTTTCGTTGCTGCGAATTCCAATACGATGCTCTTCGAGCAGCCCGCCACCTCCACCAGTCCGGCGGAGACGCACGGCGCTCTCGTGACCGGTCCTTCTATCAGCGGCGATTTCACGCTTCAGGTCGCTGCTGCGACAACCGCGCAGCTACGCCTGAACAGCGCCCCCAACCCCTGGGAAGTGGCGTGGGTCCTCTGGCACTACACCGATA
>QHWF01000555.1 GCA_003222455.1 Acidobacteriota bacterium | reverse complement strand
TGCATCCTGCTGGCGATCCGAGGATCCGGGCTGCGGTCCTGTTCGAGCGACCAGGCGCTGAGGAAATATGCCAGCGCGTTCCAGATCGTGAAGTACACCGCAGCCCGGACAAGAAAGAAGGAGGTGTTCAAGTACAGACGCTTGTGCTGCAGGAGCTCGTTGTGCGCGACGAGATCGGCGTTCGTCCAGGGATATAAAAAGGACATGCCGATTGCGATTGGCAGGAACATGGCGGTCATCACCGGCAGGACGCGGCTCGCCGCGCCAATCGACCGGCGCAGCACAACACCCCACGCGCCGCCCGACAGCTGGTGGACCATGCCGAGGGCCAGGCACCCGAGCGTGACACCCAGACACAGCATGTAGGCCATCAAGTACGACTGCAGGAATTGTCGAGGGGTGAGCAGCAGGCCGACGAGCGACACGGCCGCCCCGGCGGCGCCCGCGAGCAGAAAGCGCCGCTGCAGGCCCGCCAGCTCGGGAATCGCGACGTCGGCGGTGTCTCGAAACTCCATCTATCGGGCTACCACAGAGTCGTCATGAGCGGGAGCGCGCTCACCCCGTCGCATGAAAATGGGTCCCCATGGCTCGCGACCCTCCCGCGTACAGAACGGATGAACGCAAAGGCCGCAAAGGTCGCGAAGGGAGCCGCGAGTCCGCCTGTGTGCGTCGCTTCGCGACGCCGTCGCCGGCCGCTACCGCGGCTCACCTGATCGCGACTCTCGCGGTTACACGTGGTGGACAGCTTTGCGACCTTAGCGGCCTTTGCGTTCATCGTCGTGGGTGCGATCGAAGCCTGACACGTCCGTAGGGTGAGCAATCTGTCGCATTTTCTGAGCAGGACGCGGAGGACGCGGAGGTTCAATCCTGATAAGCAACAGGATTTTTCCTCCTGTCCTCCGTGGTGGAATTGTCATTTCTCCCTGCCACTCCTAGCGTTCGACCGGCGGCGGCTGATCCAGCGATCCGCGGCGATCCGCGGGCACATCGGCGAGCGTCGCGTGCTCGCTGACCTGCAGCGCACGAACGTAGGCGACAATCTTCCATCGATCCTCGGCGCTGATCTGCGGCGCGTAATCGGGCATGGCCCCGAAGCCGTTCGTGATCACGTCGAAGAAGTGACCGGCCGGCGCTTCCCGCAGGCGCTCCTGGTGAAACGTCGGCGGCCGCCGATACCCGCGTCGCACGACCATTCCGTCGCCCTGACCCGTGCGCCCATGGCACGGCGCACAGTGAATGTCGAACCGTTCCCGGCCGCGCGCCATCGCCCGCTCGTCGATCCGAAACGGAAACACCGACGCGTCGGCGCCATTCAGCTTGCCCGTGTAGAGGAGCGGATCCTCGCGGAGGTGGCCGCGCGCGACAGTGCCGGTCACGAAGGGACGCGCCGATCGCTGGTCGACGAAGAAGGTCGATTCACGCAGGGGGATGTACTTGGGTTGATCGTGCATGTCGCGGCGGCACGCGGCGCCCGCCAGCGCGAGCAGGAGCACGACGATCAACGCAGAACTCGCAGAACACGCAGAACAAACCTGCTCTGCGGGCTCTGCGAGCTCCGCGTTGATCGTCGTGACTGGCGATGCGCTAGTCCGCAACGCTCGACACCTCCCGGGCTCCCAGCGTTTCGAGGAACCGGCGCGTCCCGTCGAGATCGAACCGCGGATCCTGCGCTTCGATGCAGAGGAAGAAGCGGTTCCGGCTCGCCAGCGCGAACCGCGGCAGGTTGAAGACCGGGTGATACGGCATCGGCAGCCCGTTGAGCGCGAGCATGCCAAGCACGGCCGACAACGAAGCCACCAGAATCGTGCACTCGAAGGTCACCGGAATGAACGCGGGCCAGCTGTGAAATGGCCTGCCGCCGACGTTGATCGGGTAGGCGACCGACACCCAGTACGGAAGCAGATATCCGCCGAGGCAGCCGCAGAGACCGCCGATCAGCACGATCAGCGGCAGCCGCGAGTGATGGACGCCGAGCGCCTCGTGCAGTTCCTCGATGCGAAACGGCGAGTACGCATCCATGCGGCGGTACCCTTCCTGGTACGCGCGATGCGTCGCCGCAACGAGCAGCGACGGCTCGTCGAACTCCGCCATCAATCCGTAAATCGCCAGTGGTCCGGCCACGTTATGGATGTCCTCCAATCACGGCGCGAAAATCAGATCACCCTCAAATCTTCGTCAATCTTCGCCTCCGGCAGAATCGTCCGCATTTCGAAGATCGAGATCATCGGGAGAAACCGCAGGAACAGGAACAGCAGCGCCAGGAACAACCCGATCGTCCCGGCGAACGTCGACCAGTCCCAAATCGTCGGCGCGTACCGGCCCCACGCCGACGGCAGAAAATCGCGATGGAGGCTGGTGACGACGATGATGAATCGCTCGAGCCACATGCCGATGTTGACGATGATGGCGATGACGAACAGCGCGATCGTGTTCAGTCGGATGCGCCTGAGCCAGAGCGCCTGCGGCACGACGAGGTTGCAGAAGAGGAGGGCCCAGTAGTACGGCGCGTACGGCCCGGTCATCCGGTTCAACGGAACGAACCCTTCGAATCTGTCGGCGCTGTACCACGCCATGAAGGCTTCGATCAGATAGCCGTAGCCGACGATCAGTCCCGTCACCAGCATCACCTTGGCCATGTTCTGCAGGTGGCGTGCCGTGATGAAGTCCTCGAGGCCGTAGATGGCCCGAATCGGGATCGCGAGCGTGAGCACCATGGCAAAGCCCGAGTAGATGGCGCCGGCCACGAAATATGGCGGGAAGATCGGTGTGTGCCATCCCGGCAGAATCGCGATGGCGAAATCGAAGCTCACCACTGTGTGGACCGAGACGACGAGCGGTGTCGCCAGGCCGGCGAGCAGCAGGTACGCGGTCTCGTACCGGTGCCAGTGGACCGCGGAGCCGCGCCACCCCATGGCGAGCATTCCGTAGAGGACGCGGCCCGTCCGCGATTGCGAGCGGTCGCGCAGCGTCGCGAGATCGGGAATCAAGCCGACGAACCAGAAGAGCAGCGACACCGTGCCGTAGGTCGACACCGCGAACACGTCCCACATGATCGGGCTGCGGAACTGCGGCCACAGGCCCATCGTGTTGGGATACGGCAGCAGCCAGTAGTCGAGCCACGGGCGGCCGGTGTGAATGGCCGGAAACAGGCCCGCACAGGCCACCGCGAACAGCGTCATCGCCTCGGCAAACCGGTTGATCGAGGTGCGCCACGTCTGCTTCAGCAGCAGCAGAATCGCCGAAATCAACGTGCCCGCGTGGCCAATGCCGATCCACCAGACGAAGTTCGTGATTTCGAACGCCCAGCCGATCGGCACGTTGTTGCCCCAGATGCCGATGCCTTCCACGACCAGCTTCGTCACCGCCACGAGGAGCAACAGCGTCAGCAGAAATGCGAAGCCGAAGCCTGCGTACCAGCCGAGCGAGGTCTTGCGCGTGAGAACGATCGAGCTGATTTTGTCGGTGACCGTGCCGAAGGTGTGCCCCGGCGCAATCACCGGCGGCCGCGCCGTGCCGGCGATCGCCTGAAGCGGATCCTCGGTCGACCGCTCGCTGTGATGGCGATCGTTGCTGGTCATGACGACGACGAGAGACCCCGCGTCACTCCCCCAGCTCCGGATTCACGTTGCGAACCGCTGCGAGATACGTGGTCCGTGGCCGCGTGTTCAATTCACCAAGGAGCGAGTAATTGCGCGCTTCCGCCTGCAGCTTCGCCACGCGGCTGCCCGGATCGTTGAGATCGCCAAACACGATCGCGTCCGCCGGACACGCCTGCTGGCACGCCGTCTGAATCTCGCCGTCGCGGATCCGCCGAGGCCGACCGCCCGGTGCTGACTCGTCCTTCTCCGCCTCGATTCGCGCGGCGTTGATCCGCTGCACGCAGTACGTGCACTTCTCCATCACGCCGCGGCTGCGGACGCTGACATCGGGATTGCGTCCAAGCTTCAGGCTCGGCGTGTTCCAGTCCTGGTAGAGGAAATAATTGAATCGCCGGACCTTGTACGGGCAGTTGTTCGAGCAGTACCGCGTGCCGACACAGCGGTTGTACACCATGTCGTTCAACCCTTCGTCACTGTGCACGGTGGCGCCGACCGGGCACACCGGTTCGCACGGCGCGTTCTCGCAGTGCATGCACGGGACGGGCTGGAAGTAGGTTTCCGGACGGTCGGCCTCGCCGCGGTAGTACGTGTCGACGCGAATCCAGTGCATTTCACGCCCACGCAGCACTTCGGCCTTGCCGACCACCGGAATGTTGTTCTCGGCATGGCAGCCGACCACGCAGGCGTTGCAGCCGATGCAGGCGTTCACGTCGATGGCCATGCCCCACTTGTAACCTTCGTACTTGTAATCGGGATACAGCGTGATGGTCCGGCCCGGCGCCGGTTCGATTCCGGGGCCTTCGTGGACCGACTTCGGATCGCGCACGTACTCGTCGCGCGTGACCGCGCGCACCAGGCCCCTGCCCTCCATCAGATGGTGATACTGCGTGCAGGCGAGCGAATAGGCGACCCCCGTGCCGGCCATCTCCACACCGCGGCCGTGAAACAGCGCATCCGATGTGCGGATCAGGTTTGCGTTGAAGCCGGCGCCGCTGCCCACGTGGCCCGCGAGTGTCCGGCCGTACCCGAGGTGGACGGTGACGCAATCGTCGGGGTGACCGACGACCGCGAACATCGGACCGCGGACGCGGCGCCCCTGAAACCGCAGTTCAACCAGCTCGCTCACGATCTGCCCGTGTTCGCCGCCGGTGAACGCCGGATCGTTCGCGATCTTGAGCCGTTCGGCCGTGGCGGAGCTGACGATGACGGCGTTGTCCCACGTCAGCTTCGTGATCGGTTTGGGCAGTTCCTGCAGCCACCCGTTGTTGGCAAAGCGGCCGTCAAGGATGGAGGGATCGGTGCGAAAGGCGATTTCGATCGCAGAAGGCTCGTTCGACGATGGCGAGCCAGACGAAGGCGCCATCGTCGCGGCAGCCGACGCCATGCGTACTTGTTTCGGCGTGAACGCGGTGCCCGGCACGACGCCGTCGTGGAGCCACCGGCGCCACTGCCGCTCGAATGGGCCGGCCGGCATGTTCGGAGGGCGCGGCGCAGGTTCCGCGCTTTCGCCCGATCCGGTGGCGGCGTTGTGGCTCCAGAACTCACGAACGATGTCGTAAGCGCTGCGCTCGGGACGATCGGTCATCGCCGCCAGGAGTTCGTGCGCCGAGCGGCCGCCGTAGAGCGGAGCGATCAGCGGCTGAACGATCGACACGGTGCCGTCGTGTCCGCGCGCATCGCTCCATGACTCCAGAAAATGAGTTTCGGGAATGCGCCAGTGACAGCGCTCCGACGTTTCGTCTTCGTACAGACTGAGGTGCACACGGATCGCCACCTTGTTCATCGCGTCTGCGAACTGCAGATCGGCCGGCGCGGTGTACACCGGGTTGCCGCCGACGATGACCAGCATGTCGACTTTGCCGGCATTCATGTCGGCGACCAGATCGCGAAGCGAGGCGAGCTGGTTGACCGGCTCGGCCTCGATGGGATCGGTGTACACGACGGTGGTGCCGGCGTTGCCGAGCGCGTCGTTCATTGCGTGCGCGAGAGCGTGCACCTCCGGCGGCTGATGATCGCCGGCGATGACGAGACCGCGGCCGCGATGCGCGAGCAGATCTTTTGCGGCCGCGTCGATCCATGTCGCCACGGCGGGCCTGAAGGACCCGCCTGCGCTCGCGGGCTGTCCGGGCCCACCAGTCCCAAGAGGCCCGCCTGACTCACCAGCCCTGCCTGATCCACTTTTTTCCAACCGCGCTGGGGCCCCACCCGGGGCCCCCACCGCGGCAGCCGCGGTGGGGACCCCGCCCCCAGCGCGAACTGACGCCGACGCGTCGCCGCGGCGTTCCCTGGCCGCGTCGAAGCGTGGCCGCAGGCGCTCCGCAGCGGCCACAGCACTCGCGATCGCGCGCGCGATTGCTTCGATTTCGCTCGGCTTTGCCGGCAGGCGGTGATCGGCGCGCGAGCCGGTCGGCGTGGGCATCGACTCGACGGCGTACAGCCGGTTCATGCGATCCGGTTGTTCCGGCCGGCGTCGTGCGGCGAATTCGCGCGCGTAGCGCAGGCTGCCCGACCCGCAGCCGACGAAGTCGGCGTCGAATGCGAGGATCACGTCCGCCTGCTCGAATCGGTACTGAGGGGCGACGTACCGGCCGAACGCAAGCCTCGACCCCTCGCGCGCGTTCTCCGGGCTCGCCGGGTCCCACTGGTGCCACCGGGCGGATGGATACCTGCCGAGCGCCTCACGGATCTGCGCGGCCAGCGTCGGCGAGCTCACCGATTCGGTGAGGATGCGGAATCCCGCACCCTGCAAGGGCGCTTGTGCCGCCAACGCGCTGCGGATCGCACCGAGGAAGGCAGACCATGGACGGATGTCGCCCAGGTTCGTCAAGGTTTGCGATCGGTCGGGATCGTACAGGTTCAGGATTGCCGCCTGCGCAAACACGTCTGTCGCCCCCAGGCTGCTCGGGTGCAGGGGGTTGCCTTCGATCTTCGTCGGCCGGCCTTCGTGGCTCTCGACCAGCAGGCCGACCGCCGAGCCACCGAGGGTCATCGCCGTCGCGAAGAACAGCGGCTTGCCCGGGACCAACTCCTCGGGCTGCCGGACGTACGGAACGATCTTCTCGGCGGGTTGACGTGTGCACGCGGTCACGCCGGCGAGCGCCATCGATGCGCCCATCAACTTCAGGAACGTGCGGCGCGCGACCGGATCGGTAATGGCTTCGATCTCCGACGGGAACTCGTTGGAGAGGCGCTCTTGAAACGCGGGATCCATCGCGCGTTCCTCGAGGGTCCGCCAGCAGGCGTCGTTCGGGCGGGCCGTGGCGGTTGCGCTCGCGGGCGTCGCCGCCGCGGAAGTTCGTGCCGTCCCGACGGGCGTCATCGATGACATGTGGAGCAACTGGTGAGTTTCTGGATCTGATACTCCTCGACGAGTCGCGTTCCGAGCTCGAGCTGATTCCCGGGCTGCTCGTAGTCGACGCGGAACACCTCCGACCGGGGACGGACGTACTGCTCGGGATGGCGATGACAGTTGACGCACCATTCCATCTGCAACGACTGCTCCTGCCGCATCAGCGGCATCCGATCCACCGGCCCGTGACACGTCGTGCACCCGATGCCCTTGTGTACGTGAATACTGTGGTTGAAGTAGACGAAATCCGGCAGATCGTGGACACGGGTCCACTCAATCGATTGATTGGTGCGGAAACTCTGCCGGACCGGCTCGAGAAAGGGACTGTTCGCAAAGATTTGCGAGTGACAGTTCATGCAGGTGCGCGTTGGCGGAATGCCGGCGAACGACGAGTCCTCGACCGACGTATGACAGTAGCGGCAGTCGATTCCGTTCCCGGCGACGTGGCGCTCGTGGCTGAACTG
>QHWF01000554.1:997-6517 GCA_003222455.1 Acidobacteriota bacterium | reverse complement strand
CGCCGCAGGCCGGGCAGCAGCAGCCGATAATCGGCAGCTCGCACGCCTTCGTGTAAGCGCGGGCTTCGTCTTCTCCCACGTACACCAGCGGCCGAATCACGACGTGCCGTCCATCGTCGGACACCAGCTTCGGCGGCATCGCTTTCAGGGCGCCGGCGAAGAAGAGGTTCAAGAGCAGCGTTTCGATGAAGTCGTCGGCATGGTGTCCGAGCGCGATCTTGGTGGCGCCCACCTCGTTCGCCATACGGTACAGGACACCGCGACGCAGTCGCGCGCACAGCGAGCACGGCGTGGCGCCATCGTCGAGAATGTCGTCGATGAGCTCGCCGATTCCGGTGTGCTCGATGCGATACTCCCAGCCGCGCGCTTCACACGTCCTGGCAATCAGATCGTGCTTGTACTCCTTGTAGCCCGAATCGACGTTCACGGCGACGAGCGAGAACCGGATCGGCGCACGTGGTCGTAGAACATCCAGCACCTGCAGCAGGGCCCAGCTGTCCTTCCCGCCCGACAGGCCGACCATCACGCGATCCCCGTCCTCGATCATCTGATAGTCGACAATTGCTTTTGTGGTTCGCTTCGCGATGCGCGACTCGAGCTCGCTGCGATAAGGCATACGCTGATTCTACAACCTGCGCGATGCCGTGCGACCCCGGAGCGTGTCCGAGCAACGGACGCCACCACAGGGCACGACATTCAACGCAGAAACCGTAGAACAAGACCGGGTTTTCTCTTCGGGTTCCGCGAGTTCTGCGTTGATCGTCGTGGCCAGGCAGAACCCGCAAGCATCAGACGGCAGCTGGCACGGGCCATGTTATGCTCGCGGCATGGCACACCCCGATCGCGCGGCACGGCCGGCGACGTATGAGGATCTTCTCAAAGTGCCGGATCACCTGGTTGCCGAGATTCTCGACGGTGAGCTCTACGCCACACCTCGACCGGCGCCAAGGCATGCCGCAGCGAGCTCGGCGCTCGTTGTTCTGTTGGGCGGCCCGTTCGATCATGGCCGCGGCGGGCCGGGCGGCTGGCGGATTCAGTTCGAGCCCGAACTGCATCTCGGCGATGACGTCGCCGTTCCGGACGTGGCCGGGTGGCGGCGCGAACGGCTGCCCGCGTTGCCCGAGCGTGCGTATTGGACCGAGGGGCCGGACTGGTTGTGTGAGGTGGTGTCGCCCTCGACGGCCACAATCGATCGAGCGAAGAAGCTCGCGATCTACGCCCGCGAGCGCGTGCCGCACGTATGGCTCGTCGATCCAATTGCCCGCACGCTCGAAATCCTGCGGCTCGAGGCCGGTCGCTGGACGATCGTTTCAATTTTCACCGAGCGCGATACGCCGCGCGTGGAGCCATTCGAGGTGATCGCGCTGGATCTCTCCCTGGTGTTCAACGAGCCGCGATCCGAACCGCAACCCTTAGGTATCGATCAAGGATCGGTGTTGCCTCGTGATCCGACGATCCGCGCGGGAATGCCAACGGCAATGGCCCGGGCCGGCACATTCTCGCGGACGACGGCGGCTGCGCCGATGACCGCATGAGCGCCGATCACGACGCCGTCGAGAATCTTTGCGCCGGCGCCGATCCAGACGCCGTCGCCGACACTCACTCCCGCCGAGACACGCTCCTGCGCGAGCACTGCCCTCGCCGGATCGGAGAAGTCATGGTCGCCGCCGATCACGTACGAATAAGCCGCCATCAACACCATCCGGCCGATCGTCACTTTGCTTGCCGAAAACACTTCGCAGTTGAAGCCGATGTTGGCACCGTCGGCGAGTTCGATATCACCGTTCTTGCACGACAGGATGGTGTTGCGGCCGATGAACACGCGGTCGCCGATCCGGATGCCGCGATTGGTCTCGCCCTTGGCGTCGATCAGGCAGCTGTCGTCGATGACGACGTCGCGGCCGATATCGATCTTGTGGGGATGGCGCAGCACCACGTTCTGGCCGAACACGACGTTGGGACCGCAGGATCCGAGCAGCAGCGGATACAACGCTTTGCGCAGCGCGAGCCCGGCGGCGCCGCTGCGTGCCTGCGCCAGCATGACGATCAGCTCGTACTTGATCAGCGCGCCGATGCCCGGACGGCCGACGACGAGCTCGGCGTACTTCTGCCGGCTGGATTTTCCGGGCGCGAAGAGCTGATCCTGCACGCTCGCGATCGCCGCGGGCGAGACAGACCTGTCGTTGCGGCCGATGGTGGGTTCGTCCGGCAAGTTAGAGCCAGCCCTGTTGCCGATACCAGTCAAGCGTTCGAGCGATTCCTTCACGCAGGCCGATCCGCGGTGTGTACCCGAGCTCGTGCCGTGCGCGCGATATGTCGAACGCGCGGCTCTTCGTAAAGAAATCCACGCGCCGGCGATACACCGGCGGCTCGATGCCGAACGGCGCACAGACCGCTTCACACACCGCGCCCGCGGCCCGGAAGGGCCAGACCGGCAGATGGACCCGTGGCACCGGCACGCCGGCAACGTCCGCAACAACGGCCACAAGCTCGTTCAACGTCGTGACTTCGCCGCCAGCCAGGATGTAGGTCCGATTCGCGGCGGCCGGGTGCTCGCCGCAGAGACGGAAACCCTCGACGAGGTCGTCGATGTACGTCAGATGGTAATAGATGTCGCCCGATCCGAGCGTGATCCACCGGCGCCGCGCCACGCCCCGGAACAGCTTCAGCAGCCGCCGGTCGCCCGGGCCGTAAATCCCGGTGGGCCGCACAATCGTCACCTCGAGGCCGAGCCGCCGGGCGGCCTCCCGGGCCAGCCGTTCGCCCTCCAGCTTGGTCTCCTGGTACACATCGCCAGGTTTAAGCGGTGCATCTTCGTTGGCCGGAGGATGCTCCACATCTCCGTGAACGCCGACCGTGCTGCAGTGCACGAATCGGCGGACGCCATTTCCCGCGGCCGCCTCCAGGAGATCGCGAACGGCATACGCATTGACCTGGCGATACACGTCCGGCGAGAGGCCCGCCTGCCGATACACAGCCGCCACGTGGTAGACGATGTCGATTCCGGCCGATGCCTCGACCAGCGCGGCCCGGTCGCGAACGTCCCCGTGCGCGATCCCGATGCCCGCCGACGCGAGCGCGGCCGTGGCACGCGTCGTGTCGCGCACGAGTGCGCGAACGGTCTCTCCGTGCGCGGCGAGGCTTCGCGCCAGATGCCCGCCGGTGAAGCCAGTCGCACCGGTGACTAGGACTCGCACCGTTCGGCGCAGACGGTCACCGGCGACCCGAACAGGCGCAGGAGGCCGGCCCGATTCAGCAGGCCTTCGGAGAATTCCGTGAAGCGGCGGGATCCGACGATCCGGTGGAACTGAATGGGCAGCACGAACTGGCGGTGAATCGATCGGACGCGGAACCCCGATCGGCGGAGCGCCTGCTCGATGCGCGCCTTCCGGAAGACGCGATACGGCTCGGTCCGGCGGCCGGCCGCACGCGTCAGACGCCGGCCTGCCGCCTCGATCGCCGCCAGGCTGGTTGCCGAGGGATAGTCGAAGATCACGATCCGATCGGCGACACGGCACAACTCGCCGAGGCACTGTGCCCAGTCGGGCGCGTGCATCAGCACGCGCAGGCACACGCTGATCTCGAACGTCCGATCCTCGAACTGCAGCTGATGAGCGTCGCCCCGAACGAACTCCACGGTGACGAGCTGGTCGGCGGCACGTTGTCTGGCCACGTGCAGCATGTCCTCGGAGGCGTCGACGGCGGTGACTCGGGCTCCGCCACGCGCCAGCATCAGGGCGGCGCGCCCGGTGCCCGTGCCGACGTCGAGGATCCGCCGATCGTGGAGGCGCCCGATCATGTTCGCAACGATGCGCGCCTGCGTGCCGGCAATCAGCTCGCCGATCGGCCCGCCGAAGCGGCGGTCGTCGAACGATTGCGCCATCGCCGGATCGGCGTACATCGTATAGCTGTAATGGTCGGTCTTCCGGGTCACGCCAGGTCCTCGATGCCGGCTACCGTTGATCGGGGTGCGAACAGCGCTGCGTACGCGTCACGTGTGCGTTCCAGGTACGCCTTCTCGCTGTACTTCGTCTCGGCCAGTTCGCGTGCATGCCGCGCGACCACGGCCGCGCGGTGCCGATCGTCCAACGCGGTGAGAATGCCGCTGCCGAACGCGGACGGCGTCGGGTCCGCGAGGATCGCCGTCTCGTCGCTCAGGACCTGGGTGTGCGTGACCAGCCGGGTGGCGACAATCGGCCTGCCCGATCGGAGATACTGATAGATCTTGAGCGGCGTGTTCGTGCCCCGCGAGCGTGGCGACACGAGAACGTCGGCCGCCAGCAGATACGCCGGAATCTGCGCGGCCGGCCGCTCGCCGGCAAAAACAGTCGCGGCCTCGACGCCGCTGGCGCGCGCCTGCGCTCTGGCCTGCTCGATTTGATCGGGTTGACCGCCCGCGAGCACGAGCCGTGCGTCGGGCCGCACACCAACGACGGACGCCATCGCGCCGAAGAGCATGTCGAGTCCCTGGTACGCTTCGAACGTGCCGGTGTAAACGACGAGCGGGGTGTCGGCGGCCAGACCGTGCGCGCACCGGACCGCGGCGGCCTCGGCCGGCGTGGCGCGATCGCCCGTGGAACCGGGAGCGTTTTCGATCACGACCGTGTGCGCGTGCGGCTCGATCGCCAGCACCGTTTCCTGGAGCGCAGGACAGATCACGACGACCACCCGCGACCGGCGAATCATGAAACGCTCGATCGCGAGAAACAGACGCTTCATGGACCGCGAGCGGCTGAACGAGAAGTTCGACAGTTGCTGCGGCAGGCTCGAGTGCATGTCGTACAGGTGCGGGATGCGCAACAGCAGGGCGAGTGTCGCCCCGATCAGGCCGGCTTCTTCATGCGAGTGCACCGCGTCGTAGCGGCACGACAGCGCGCGACGAAGGACGCTGAGCGTGAGCAGCGCGTCGAGCGGAATCTTCGCCAGCGACGGACCCACTTTCACGCGCCGCAGGAACGGCGGCTTCATGCTCCGGAACACGCGCAGTCCCGGCAGCGAGACGTCCTCTCCCAACGGATACGTGACCAGATCGACCTGGTGCCCGAGCGCGGTCAACGCCCGGATGCGATGAAACTCGCTGAAGGGAGTGCCGCGCGGCTCGAAGAACGGCTCGGGCGCGATCATCAGGATGCGCACGGTTCGGGTGATTTTCGCACGAAATCGTAGTACAGTGACGGGTCCTTCGATCTGATGGAGGCGGAACAGACCACCACGCCATCGGCACGCCGGCATGTTCTGCTGGCGGTCAAGCTCTCCGTCAGCATCATCCTGCTGTCCGTGCTCTTTGCCAGAATCGATGTGGCCCGCCTGTGGGCGATTGCCCGGCAGGCATCGATTCTCTGGCTCGCGGCAGCCATGCTCCTGTTCTTCGTCAACGTGCTGGCCGCGACCTGGCGCTGGCATCTGTTGCTGAGCGCCCAGAGCGTGACGGTGCGCGTGCGAACCCTGCTCGCCTCGTTTCTCGTCGCGAACTTCTTCAATAACTTTCTGCCGAGCAATATCGGCGGCGACGTGATCCGG
>QHWF01000554.1:0-880 GCA_003222455.1 Acidobacteriota bacterium | reverse complement strand
ACCGATCTGGCCGGCGTGGCTCTGGGCGGGATTCGTGCTGGCCGCGATCGTATCGGTGCCGGCCGTTCTCGCACCGTCCGGATTCGGCCGGCTGCTGCAGCCGCTCACGGTCTTTCATCCCGAGTGGGTGGGCGGGCGCATCGACATGATCACCGCGGTGCTTGGACGGTTCCGCGAGCGCCCGCGCGCGCTCGCGGGATGTTTTGGCGGCGCCGTCTTCGTGCAGGCAACCATCGTCGTCTTCTACTTCGTCGTCGCCTACGCGTTGCATCTGCAGGTGTCGATGTGGGATCTGACTGTTGTCGTGCCGGTGTCGCTGGTGATGCAGATGCTGCCGGTCTCGATCAGCGGCTTCGGCGTGCGCGAGGCGACGTTCTCGTTCTATTTCTCCAGGCTCGGTCAGCCGATTGAATCGGCGCTGCTGGTGTCGCTCGTCGCTCAGGCGCTCATCATCCTGTTCTCGCTGACCGGCGCTGCCGTGTACATCGCGCGTGGACGTCGAACTGCAGGCGCCAAGCGTTAGGCCTTGGGCTTTGGGCCAGGGCCTACCACAGAGGACGCGGAGGACGCGGAGGCTAAATCCTGAAACCAACAGGATTTTTCCTCCTGTCCTCCGCGTCCTCCGCGGTCGGAATTGCCATTCTTCAGATTCTCGCCTACGGCGGGAACCCGACGATTTCGTACAACCGCGTATCCTCCGTCATGTAAATCGGGCGCAGGTATTCCGTGAAACGTTTGAGGCGGCCGAGAACCTCGCTGCGGTTCTGGGCGTTGTAGCCGTACATGTGGAAGATGGCGTACCGCACGCCTGCCGGCTGCAGGACCTTGAATCCCGCCTCGCTCGGAAACGTGGCGAGCGTCATCACGTGTTCGTAGAAGT
>QHWF01000553.1 GCA_003222455.1 Acidobacteriota bacterium | reverse complement strand
CAGGGCGCCGCACTGGGCGGAGGCGCCGGTCTCGCCGCGATCTGTGACATCGTGATCGCAGCCGATGATGCGCTGTTCGGATTCACCGAAGTGAAACTGGGTATTCTGCCGGCGGTGATCTCGCCGTTCGTGCTCGCGAAGATCGGCCGTTCCGCGGCGCGGGAGCTGTTTCTGACCGGCGCCCGGTTTCCCGCCGCCCGCGCCCGGGAGATTGGTCTGGCACACGTGGTGGTGCCCGCAGGCGAGCTCGACGCCACCGTCTCGCGCTGTGTCACGGAACTGCTCACGGCCGGTCCCGAAGCCGTCGCTGCCGCCAAAGCGCTGATCCCGCGCGTATGGGCGCAGCCTGCCGACGCCGTCGCAACGTTGACCGCGCGTGCAATTGCGGCACGTCGCGTATCGCTCGAGGGCCAGGAGGGGCTCAAAGCGTTTCTGGAGAAGCGAAAGCCGCTATGGAGTCGGTGATCTCACCGCGGAGGACGCGGAGGACGCGGAGGGTCAATCCTGATGGTCGACCGAGTGGTCTGTTTCGTCCGAGCGATCGACCATCGAGAGCAGCGCGAATCATGACGCGGCGTCACACTTTCGGACGGGATTGTTCCTCCTGTCCTCCGCGTCCTCCGTGGTGGATGACCTCGTGATTCGTCGCCTCCTGATCGCGAACCGCGGCGAGATTGCCGTTCGCATCATTCGCGCCTGCAACGAGCTGGGCATCGAAAGCGTGGCCGTCTATTCGGATGCCGATGCGCGGGCCCCGCACGTGTTCGCCGCGGATCGTGCCGTCCCTCTCGGGCCCGCACCGGCCATCGAAAGCTATCTCTCGATCCCGCGTGTGATCGACGCCGCGCGGCAGGCCCGGGCCGACGCCGTGCACCCGGGATACGGTTTTCTCGCCGAGAACGCCGCGTTTGCCGCGGCGTGCGCCGCCGCGGGGCTGATCTTCGTCGGGCCGCCGGCGGACGTGATTGCCCGCATGGGATCGAAGATCGAGGCGCGGCGACTCGTCGCGGCAGCGGGCGTCACGGTGGTGCCGGGCGAAACGCCCGCCGACCAGTCCGATTCGGGCGTCGCGGATGCTCTTCAACGCGTCGGCCTTCCTGCACTCGTCAAGGCCTCAGCTGGCGGCGGTGGGAAGGGCATGCGACTCGTCGGCGCCTCGTCCGAGGCGCGCGATGCGATTCAGGCAGCCCGACGCGAGGCCAGTGCGGCGTTCGGCGACGGCACGCTCTACGTCGAACGGCTGATCGAACGGCCGCACCATGTGGAGGTGCAGGTGTTCGGCGACCATCACGGTCGCGTCGTGCACCTGTTCGAACGCGAATGCTCGGTCCAGCGCCGCCACCAGAAGATTATCGAAGAGAGCCCGTCGCCGGTCGTGAGTCCACAACTCCGCCACCGCATGACATCAGCGGCTGTTGCCGCGGCCGTGGCAGCCGGTTATCGGAATGCGGGCACGGTTGAGTTCCTGGTGGACCTGTCGACCGGCGGCGGTGATCCCGCTCGATTCTATTTTCTCGAGATGAACACGCGGCTGCAGGTGGAGCATCCGGTCACCGAAGAGTCGACAGGACTCGACCTTGTGCGTGCGCAGATCCTCGTGGCCGCCGGCGAGCCGTTGCCGTGGGCCGACGAAGACATCCGCCAGCGGGGTCACGTCATCGAAGCGCGGCTCTACGCTGAAGATCCCGCGAATGACTTTCTCCCGCAGGCCGGCGCGCTGCTGCTCTATCGCGAGCCGCAGCTGCCCGGCGTTCGTATCGACTCCGGCGTGTGCCAGGACGGGGACGTGTCGATCCACTACGATCCGATCATGGCAAAAGTGATCGCCGCGGCCGAAACGCGCGCGCTTGCCATCGCGAAGCTGAGCGCGGCCTTGCGCGCGTTCCCGATCCTTGGCGTGCGGACGAACGTGCCATTTCTTCTGCGCATCCTCGCCGACCGGCGCTTTCAACATGGCGACATCGATACCGGCTTCCTGGATCGCGAGGGGACCGACCTCGCCGGGTCCACCGAGGAGATGCCGGATTTTGTTCGACACGTGGCGGCGCTCGCCGATCAGCCGCAGTCCGCAATCCGCAATCCGCAATCCGCAATGAAATGGGATCCGTGGGGATAACGCGGATCGCCGATAGCGAGTACCTGGTCGAGGCGAACGGCCGGCGCGAGCGTGTGTACGTGGCGGGGCCCGCCCACGATCGCTGGGCCTTCTGGAACGGTCACGTCTATCGCGACAGCGTCGCCGTGCCTCCTGCGCGCGTGCGCCGCGAGCGACACGCCGGCACCCAGGCCATCACCGCGCCGATGCCGGCGACGGTGATCAAGGTTCTCGTGAACGAGGGGCAGGCCGTCAAGAAGGGCGACACGCTTGTCGTGCTCGAAGCGATGAAAATGGAATTGCCCATTCGAGCCACGGGCGACGCGGTCGTCGCCGCCGTGCGCTGCGCGCAAGGCGATCTTGTCCAGGCCGACGCGACCCTCATCGAGCTGGCATGACGTTGCCGCGCCGCATCAGGATTGTCGAAGTGGGCCCGCGCGACGGGCTGCAGAACGAGCGGGCGTCGGTCTCGACATCCGACAAGATCGAATTCGTGAATCGGCTGAGCGCGTCCGGTCTGCCGGTGATCGAGGTGTCGGCGTTCGTCAGCCCGAAATGGGTGCCGCAGATGGCCGATGCCTCTGAAGTGTTCGCCGGCATCAATCGGCAGCCCGACACGAAGTACACCGCGCTGGTACCGAATCAGGCAGGACTCGATCGCGCGATCGCAGCCGGCGTCGAAGAGGTTGCCGTGTTTGCCGCCTCCAGCGAGACCTTCAGCCGCCGGAACATCAACCAGAGCATCGACGCATCGCTGGCCAATTACGCCCTCGTCTGCGCGCAGGCGCGCGCCGCCGGATTGCCCGTCCGCGGCTACCTGTCCACGGCATTTGGTTGTCCGTTCGAAGGAGCGATGGCGCCGGATCATGTGGCGTCAGTGGCGGCGCGATTGATCGACCTCGGTGTCTACGAAGTGGCGGTGAGCGACACCATTGGGATTGCGCATCCAGGCCAGGTCCCACGCGTCCTGGACGCTGTGCTCGCGCGCGTGCCGGCCGAGCGGCTCGCGCTGCACTTTCACGACACCCGAGGCACGGCGCTCGCCAACGTGCTGACAGCGCTGCCGTTCGGCATCCGCACGTTCGATGCGTCCGCTGGCGGCCTCGGCGGCTGTCCGTATGCGCCAGGCGCGGCGGGAAACCTTGCGACCGACGATCTCATTTACATGCTGGACGGACTGGGAGTGGAAACGGGAGTGTCGCTGGCCGCGTTGAGCGAAGCGTCCGCGTTCATCGGGTCGAGAATCGATCACCCGCTCCCGTCGAAATATGCGCAGGCCTGGCAGTCGGCTCGGAGGTAGCGCCGGGGGCCTGTGCTACACCTGAGGACTCTGCGCTTTCAGTTCTGATTCCTGGGATTGAAGGATTTTGACCACCTCTTCGAACGGCATCATGTTGATGGCGTCGTAGTCGGCCGGGCAGCCGAACTCGCGCTGCTGAGGAGCCGTTGGATTTCCGAGCGTGACGCAGAGTCCGCAGCCGATGCACAGATCGGCCCGAACCGCACACACCATTCGGCCGTCACGGTCCGGCTCTTCGACAATGCAGCCGGCGACAGGACAGGCGGCCTGACAAATCGAGCACGAAAAGGCGCCAAAGCAACGATCGGGATCGATGACCGCAATCGTCTTCGGGGCCTTTTTGCGCGGCCCGGACATCATCTTGGTCCACATAGCTCGCTTGGATTATAGCGGAATCACCGCAGGACGTGGCCGGACGGCGGATCACCGGCCTCCGGCATCACCGCCCACAGCGACGACGCATCTTCGAAAATGTTGTTGTTGGCGTTCGTCGCGAAGTGCCGCTTGTTCTCGGGGTCGGTCGGATCCGCGGCCGCCTTGAATCCCCGTCCGGCTTCATCGGCAGCGAGGCCGTTGCACGAAGCGGGCGCACCGGAAAATGGCTCCGCAGACAGTTGG
>QHWF01000552.1 GCA_003222455.1 Acidobacteriota bacterium | reverse complement strand
TCCCAGTAGTAGCGATTGTGCGCGACTGTCGGTATGTATATCGTGCCGCGCGTTACCATCTCGTGCAATGTGGCTTCGTCTATGTCTACCGCATGCTCGAGGGAGTCGGCGCCTGCGCGAACGGCATCGCGAGCCCCGCTTGCTCCGTACGAGTGGATGGCGATTTTCTTGCCATAGGCGTGTGCCACCTCCACCGCCGCCTTCATCTCTTCGAACGTGAACGTCTGGTTCGTGTTGACGTTGTCGAAGCCGCCGACCGATCCGAACATCTTGATCACGTCCGCGCCGGCGGCGATCTGCTCGCGTACGGCTTTCATCACCTCGGCAGGACCGTTCGCCTCCCCTCCCGTGGGCACCAGCAGTTCGCCCGCGCGAGGAGCGCGGTTGGTGACGCGCAGGCCGTAACCCGCCGCAAAGATCCGCGGTCCCGGCATCGCGCCGCGATTGATCAGATCCCGCATCGCAATATCGGCATATTCCTGCGCGCCAAGATCGCGCACCGTGGTCACGCCAGCCTCGAGCGACTTGCGCGCATTCTCCTGCGCCATGAACACACGCACGGCAGCGGAAAGTCCCATCGTGGCTTGCAGGCGACTTACGCCGGGACGCGGCGTGGGATCGGCCCAGTATGTGATGTGCGTATGGGTATCGATTAACCCGGGGATGCCGTAGAACTTCGAGAGATCAACGACCTGCGAGTTGGACGGCACGGTGGAATTACCGCTGCCGACCGACTTCACCCGCTCACCGTCGACCACGACCACCGCATTGGTCATGACCTTGCTTCCGTCCCAGAGCTTGCCGAAGCGAAGTACCTTGACGTCGGAGACGGTGGAGCCACTGCCGCCGGAGGCCTGCGGAGCTAGCAGTCCGTGGTGAAAGTGTGGCGTCGCACCGAGACGGGCGAGGCGCCTCGCGGGCAAGGCGCGACGACCGCGAATACCGGGAGTATTTAAGGGAGGAGCAACGCAGCCCGCGAGGATGCATCGCCCGTCGAATGCAGCCAGACTTTCACCACGGGCTGCCAGGGCACGAACCGCGGGCGCCGCGAAAAATGTCGTGACAAAGACCACCGTGAGCAACGTATTCCGCATGATTTGCTTGTGGTCACGCATCAGTAGTCCCTCCGTGTGTTCTGCGTCCTCTGTGAGTCCGCCAGCCCACGAAATGCACCCACCAAAAATGCAACCACGAAGTCACGAAGACACGAAGAACGCACGAAGAAATGCACCAAAGGACGTAAATATGATCTGCTTCGTGTCTTCGCGTCTTCGTGGCAAAAAATGTAGCAACCGCCAAGGACGGTGAGACTCGTGTCCTCGGTAGTGGGTTGTCATTACTGAGACGCGCTCCTCTAAAAGATGTACTTCACGCCGATCTGCATCTGGCGCGGAGGTTGAGTATTTGCCTGAAGCACCCGCGAAAAATTGGTCGAGTCGAAGTTGGCCACCGGCAGGTTGTAATGCGCACGATTGAGCGCGTTGAACAACTGGAGCTCCAGACGCAGTCGGCGCGCTTCGCCAGTGATCGGAATCTCCCGGAGAACCGAAATATCGAGATTGTCGAATCGGGGCCCGATCAGGTTGCCCCGGGGCGCCGTGCCGAAGCGGCCGGGCGCGGCCTTGAAGGCGCACGGATTGAACCAGTTGAGCGTGGTGTGGATCTCGCTCGGTGCCACGCATCCCGGGTTGCCCGCAACCGCTCCGGCAACGAACGGATCACCCACCATGTCGGGACGATCGGAACCACCGACGGGAACCGTGCCGCTCTGCGGAATGCCGCGGGTGACGGTGAAGGGATGTCCGGTCTGCAGTGTCAGAATGCCGCTGACGTCCCAGCCGCCGAGGACCTTACTCAGAATCCCACTGGTCAGCATCCTGCGACTCGGACCGAAGGGCAGCCGGTACACCAGATTCGTGACGAACCGATGGTTCGTGTTGAACTGGCACAGGCCACGCTCGGCATCGAGATCGCTGGGATTCTGCGGAGTGGTCCCGCCCGATGCATTCGAGCCAAAAAAGCTCCCGGTATCGATGCACCGCGACCAGGTATAGGAGCTGAGCAGGTTCAAGCCGCTCCCGCTGCGCTTCTCGGCTTTGAGCTGCAGGGCGTTGTAGCTGCTCTCCGCGCTGTTGTCGATGGTTTGCAGCGTGGAAAAGAACTGTGGGTAAGGAATCGGCTGTCCGGGTTGGGGCTGGTTGATGCGGTGGAAGCGGGCCAACTTCACGCCGCGGCTGCCGACATAGCTCACATCGAGCAGCATATTGTTGACGGGCGTCACTTCGGTGCCAACATTCCACTGCTGTTGATACGGATCCTGGAAGTTCAACGACATGAACGTTCCGCCCGGAGGCGTCTGGGAGGGCGGCTGATTGAATATCGACTGGATGGTGGCATTGCCCGGGTTGACGATGACCTGGGTGATGCGGAACGGTGGATTCAGCCGGGCATTCAACTGCGCGTTCAGCAGTAACTCGTCGTAGTAAATGCCATAACCGGAACGGACGACGAAACGCTCGGAACCGAGCGGACGCCATGCGAACCCGACCCGAGGGGCGAAGTTGTTGCGATCCGGCAGGTAGGTTGCCTCGGGGACACCGCCGGTCCCCGCCACGATGAATTGGCAGCCCGGCTTGGGCGTGCAGGTTACGGAAGCCGGACTGAGGTCCGGCACGCTCAGCTCGTTCTTTCCCTCGGTGACAGGCACGTTGTATTCGTAACGCATGCCGAGATTCAGAGTGAGCCGGGAGGTGAGCCGGAAGTCGTCCTGGAGGTACGCACCGAAAGACGTGGCGTACAAGTCCATGTTGACTTCGGAATTGACCGTCTGGGCAGTGGAAGGAGTTCCCTGCAGCAACTGCACAAGCGCCGGCGTGGTGCTGCTGCCGTTGAAATTCCAGATGCCGCGGGCGTTGGTGTCGAACAGCAGATGGTAAAAATAGCGCCGGAACTCGGAGCCCATCTTCAGCTGGTGCTTCCCGCCGTTGACGGTGGGGTTCCACGCGAAGGTGTCCATCAGATGCAAGGTGTAGGTCGGATGGTCCTGCGGCGTGTTGGTCGGCTGGCCGATGCCGTCGAAGCCGGCAACACCAACGTTCGGGAACCCGAGGTCAATCGGCGCGGTCAGGACATTCGGGAAACCGAGCAATGTGTTGTGGTCGGTCTTGTCGGTCTGGGTGAAGATTCCGTGCTCGCCGTTGAAGCCGCCGCGAAATTCGTTCAGGATGCGGGGATTGAATATGTGATTCCAGCTCACGCCGCCGTTCTGACCGTGAGTGATCACGGTCGTGCCATAGCCTGGCAGCTGGGTGTAGGGCGCGAGCGGATCGAAGGGATTGACGCGGCGGCCGAACGACAGGGCGTAGTGGCCGGAGAGGTTGTCGCGCGAGCTCAGCACGTGATCGATCTTGCCGACAACGAACGGCTCTTCCTGCTCGATGATGGGCGCGGACACAAACGTGTTGGAGGTGCTCAGGCTGCCCACGTTGGCCGCTGGATAGAGATTGAAGATGTTGAGCCCCGCCGGATTGCGCTGGTCCGCCGGGACCGCGGCCAGAGCAGCGGCCCTCTGCACCTGCGACGGCACCGTGGCGAAGCGGGTGTCGGCCTGGCGCAGGATCAAGTATTCAAAAGAGGAGAAGAAAAACGTCTGGTCGCGGCGCACCGGGCCGCCGACGGAGGCGCCGAACTGGCTGCGATCCAGCCGGGGAATCTCTCCGCACGCACCGGTGACGGCGGGGCCGCAATCGGGCAGATCGAACGCGTTCTTGGCATCGAGGCGGCGGTTGCGCAGATATTCGTAGGCCGTCCCGCGGAAGTTGTTGCTGCCGCTCGCTGCGGCCGTATTCGGCGGAATACGTACCGGTCTGCACCTTGAATTCCTGGATGGCTTCCACCGAAGGCAGGGCGCTGTACTGGTTGATCACCAGATCGTTGTTGTCGATGCCGTCGAGAAGGAAGTTGTTGGAAATCTGCCGGGCCCCATTCGCGCTCAACCCGAGGCCCTGACTGGAGACAAGCGTGTTCTCGGCGTCGATCTGCACGCCCGGCGCCAGATAGGCAAAATTCACGAAGTTGCGTTCATTGAGCGGCAGGTTCGCAATCTGCACCTGACCCACCACCTGTCCCATGGAGGACGTGTCGGTCTGGATCAGCGGGGCGGCCGACGCGACGTCGACCGCCTCCTGCACGGCCCCGACCGTCAGGTTGAAGTCCATGCGCACCGTCTGGTTCACCTGCAGCCGGATGTTGCGAAAAACCGCCTCGTTGAAACCCGCGGCGGTCGCCGACACTTCATAGCTGCCAGGCGGAAGCAGCGGGGCGCTGTAGTCGCCGCTGGCGCTGGTCACGACCGTCCGGCTGATGTTGGTTTCCTCGTTGCGGATGGTAATGGGCGCGCTCGCCAGGACGGCGCCGCTGGAATCGTGAACCGTTCCGACAATCGTTCCCGTATTCGCCTGCGCCAACAGCGACACAGAAGCCAGCACCACCATCAAGGCGACCGCTACGGCGCGCCGGAGTGCCTTGCGCGAAGGCGGATCAGGCTTTCGATGCCGACAGTCGGCTTGATGCGGCCCTTCTCGCATCTCCTGGAACGAAGCCATCGCGTCGCTCCTTTCTGTCACGTTGCAACGCACGGAGTATCGTGCTACTCGCAGCGGCGGTCAACCATGAGTCTACGAACCCGTCCGGGAGCGGCACGCGCGTTGACCGCCACCGGCGAACGCCGCCTTGATGCCGGCAGCGTCGCCGCGTATCGTGAGCGCGTCGTCTGGTCTGGCGTTTCGTGACACGGGAAGAAACGGATGATTGCAACGCCTCTCAAAGCACTTGCGGCCGCGGCATTGACCGTGTTGGCGATGTCGTGGCCATCTGGCCACGTCCAGCCGAACACGAATGCCGTCCAGCAGGAAGTGTCGGCCGCTGAGATCGACCGGACCCTGCGCGCGATCGACGTCGATCGGACGTCGGGGAGTGAGGGCGAGCGCGCCTCCGCGAAGTACCTGGATCGCAGGCTCGCAGAGTATGGGATCGCGCACATGCTGTACGACAGCCATCTGTATCTGAGCTGGCCCGGTCGTGCCGAACTGGTCGTGCCCGCACTTGGAACCATCCGCGGAAAGACCGCCGCCTTCGCTGCGGCGACGCCGAAGGACGGACTGCGGGGACGGGTTGTCTTCGAGCCGAAGCTCACACGACGCGTCGATCAAAGTCTCGCGTTCGATTCCGATGTCCGTGGCCGGACGTGCGCGGAATCGCCGACACGGAGGCGCTCGTGCTCGCCGGCCAGGAGGCTGGCGCGCTCGCTGTTTTACAGATCGATCGAAACACAAATGCAACCACGAAGTCACGAAGACACGAAGGACGCACGAAGAATACATTTGAAAGAGGCGTGTATCAACTCATCCAGGGCTTACCACAGAGGACGCGGAGGACGCGGAGGTCAAATCCTGAAACTGACAGGATTTTTCCTCCTGTCCTCAGTGTCCTCCGTGGTGGAGTTTTCATTTTTCAGACGCGCTCCCAGTTCGAACGCGAGCGCCATCGACTAAACTGTATATTCTCGGATCGAAGTCACTCGTTTCGTCCGCTGGCGATCGACGGCATCGTTCGACGAAGCGTTCCGTCACCCGCGGGCGGTTGCTGCGGGAGCTGCTGACATGCGCAAAGGGATTGCAATCGTGATCGGAATGATGAGCCTCATGCCTGGAGCACGCACGTCCGGTCAGCAACATCAGCCGCCGGCCGGCCACGTGCCGGACCACATGGAGCACCGGTTCGACGATCCCGAGCGCTATGCAAAGGAGTTCGACGATCCAGGTCGCGACACATGGCAGATGCCGGATCGGATCATCGAGACGCTCGGATTCCAGGCTGGACATTCTGTGGCGGATATCGGCGCCGGCACCGGTTACTTCTCGATGCGACTGGCGAAGGTGCCGGCGGCGCCTACCGTCTATGCCGTGGACATCGAGCCGTCCATGGTGCAGTACTTGAAGGCGCGAGCTGCCAAGGCAGACCTGAAGAACGTGATCGCCGTTCAGGCGAGTGCCGGGTCGCCAAACCTTCCCGCGCCGGTCGACACCGTGCTGGTCGTCGACACCTACCATCACATTGCGGATCGGGTGGAGTATTTCCGCAAGCTGCGGGCATCGTTCAAACCTTCAGGACGGTTGGCCATCATCGATTTTCGCAAGGACGCCCCGGCCGGGCCTCCGCCCGAGTTCCGGTTCACCGAAGCGCAAATCACGTCCGAGCTGATGCAGGCCGGTTATCGGCTCGCTGAGAGCCACACATTTCTGCCGCGCCAGCTGTTCCTCGTGTATCGCCTCGACTAATCGTAAGCGGAGGTCAGTCCGTGCGACTCTCGCGTTCGCGTGACCTCGAACGTGAAGCGAAGCGCCGGAATCCTGTTGCCTGGATGATCGTCGGCATAAGTCAACTGGGGCAGGCGATACAACTGTTGCGGCTCTGTCGAGGGACCCTGGTAGATTCCTGGATATAAATCGATCACGTGCGTGCCCACGTCGCCGGTCGCCGTGAAGTTGATCACGACATCGCCTCGGCTGTTGAATCCGCAGACGTAGCCCATGTACGCGTTGTCGTATGTCGCGACGTAGATGTTGTCGTATTCGGTCCAGCCCACACCCTTCAAGTGAATCGTCGCGGGCGTGCCTGCTGGCCCGGATCGCGGTGACATCTCGACGATGCTGGTTTCGATGACGAAGTAACCGCGCGCGACTCGCTTCTCCCCGTTGCGCAGGACCAGTCCATGCAGGCCGCCGAGGTCTTCTGGAATCGTCAGCGTCTTGTCGATCCGTCCCTCGGCATCGGCCTTGACGTCACCAATTTCGTGCTCCTGCGGCGTAAACCCTTCACCTGACACGCGGCTGCCGACGAAGGTCTCCCAAACGAGCCGCATCGCGAAGCCGGGCGTGAAGCCTTCGCCTCTCAGGGCGGCGCGAGTGCCGACAGGTCCTTGCGTCGGCGCGATCGAGAACTGGACACCGCCCTTCTGCAACTCGGTTCGCGGGATCGGCTGGGGCTGATAGGGTTCGGCGTACTCTCCTGTTCGGACTGCGCCGGACATGGTTCGAAACGTGAATTGGGGCCGCGGAAGCGCTGCGACCGGCGACTGCTCGTAATTCAGGTATCCCAGGCCCTGCCAACCGGTGTACAGCTTGACGATATGGTCGCCGGACGGCCCGGTCGCGCGAAATCGAGCCACGGCCGATCCACGAGTCCCGGCGGCCGAGACGAAACCAAGTTCCTGATTGTCCCAGTTCACCACCCAGGTGCTCTCCATCGTGCGCCATCCAAGCCCTGTCACCTTCAACTCGATCGGCGTCCCCACCGGGCCCGATGTCGGGGTCAGCACGAACGTCTGGGTGACGTTGATGCCGTTCTGAGCGACGGGCTTGCCGTCGATGAGCGCAATCACTTCGTGCACGCCCCCATAGTCTTCAGGGATAGTGAAGCGCGCCTGCAGCCGGCCGCTCGAATCGACGGGAAACTGTCCGAGCGACATCGTCGTTTCCGAATATTTCTTGCCGCGGAAGTGATA
>QHWF01000551.1 GCA_003222455.1 Acidobacteriota bacterium | reverse complement strand
ACTCTGGCCGCGGAGCTCGAACGTCGCGCGGAAAAACGCCTCCTCCGGCGAGCGCTTCGCAGCCCGCGTCGATTCGGCTGATTCCACCGCTCGCGCGATCAACAATCACCGCCCGTGCTGATTCGCGGACATTGGGGCGTCAATCTGGATCGACGCGGCCGGCGGCCTACGGAGGCGTTTTACGCTCTTCGCGTGTCGCGCGAGTTCGAACTGCTCCGCCGCCGGAGCCCTCGCCCGCGCGCGGCTAGAAATCCTGCTGGTCCCGCGAACATTTGCGAGCGGCGCGACTTCTGTGGCAGACGGGAAACCGCCGCGCGGGCCGAGTCCGGAGCAGCTCACGGAGTTGCTCCGACTGTGCCCACGTCCCGGAGCGAAGGTTTCCCGCGCCGTCGAGCAGTTTCGCGGGAGCAGCAGGTTGCTGGCCGAATGCCGCGGATCTGATAAAGCAGTAACAAGGTGCAGATGCTGGGCCGAGGCCAGACGTCGTTAGCACTCCTTCGCGGGCAGCGGATGCGTTATCGATTTGCTGATGGCTTTCTTGCCGCTGTCGTACTGATCGCGCTGACGGCGACGCCGTCGGCGGCTCAGACCGCAGTGGCTCAACGTGCAGCCCTGCCGCGCACGGATGATGGCAAGCCCGACCTGTCCGGCGTGTGGCAGGTCCTGAGCACGGCGGCGTGGGACCTTCAGGACCATCAGGCGGCGTTGGGTGTACCGGCGGGTCAGGGCGTGGTCGAGGGAAACGACATTCCTTACCAGCCTTGGGCGCTCGCCAAGAAACAGGAAAACCTCAAGAATCGCCTGACCGCCGACCCCGAGACAAAGTGCTTCCTGCCAGGGGTGCCGCGCATCACCTACATGCCATACCCGTTCCACATCGTGCAGACGCCGACCCACGTGTCGATCCTCTACGAATACCTCCACGCGGCCCGCAACGTCTTCATGAACGTCGAGCATCTCCCTGGTTCCATCGAATGGTTCATGGGGGATTCGCGCGGCCGGTGGGAAGGGGATACGCTGGTCGTCGACGTCAAGGACTTCACCAACCAGACCTGGCTCGATCGGGCTGGAAATTTTCATAGCGAGGCGCTGCATCTGGTGGAGCGGTATAGACTCGTCGGCCCCGACCACATCGAGTATGAGGTCACCGTCGAGGATCCGAAGGTGTTCACACGACCGTGGAAGATGAGCATGCCTCTTTATCGTCGCAAGGAAAAAAACGTTCGGATCCTGGAATACGAATGCTACGCCTACGTCCACGAAGAGGAAGCGCGGCGGCGCGCAGCGCAGCCGCGGTAGGGGCACGCCCGCAAATCATGGGAAATCGGTTCATGAATTCGGCGATCGTGGCGGTCGCGGTCTCGCTCACGCCAGTACCGGTCGCTGGTCAGGCCCCGGCGGCAAGGTCTCAAGCGTATACCGCGCCACGCACGCCGGACGGCAGGCCGGACCTGCAGGGCATCTGGCAGGTTCTCAACACCGCCGCGTGGGACATTCAGGACCATCATGCACAGCTGGACGTTCCTGCGGGGCAAGGTGTGGTTGAGGGTAATGAAATCCCCTACCAGCCTTGGGCCGCAGCGAAGAAGAAGGAGAACTTTGCAAACCGCCTGACTGCCGATCCCGTCAGAAAGTGTTATCTGCCCGGCGTCCCGCGCATCACGTATATGCCCTATCCCTTTCAGATTTTTCAGACTGCCAACTCCGTGGTGATCATCTACGAGTATGTCCACGCGGTCCGCACGATCTACACGGATCGTCCGCATCTTCCGGGCCATATCGATTTCTGGTTGGGGATGTCGCGTGGCCGATGGGAAGGGGATACGCTGGTCGTCGACTCGATCGATTTCAACGACCAGACCTGGTTCGACCGGGCCGGCAATTTCCATAGCGACGCCTTGCACGTGGTCGAGCGCTACACGCGCACCGGCCCCGACCACATCGCCTATGAGGTCACGATCGAGGACCCGAAGGTGTTTACGCGGCCCTGGAAAATGAGCATGCCCCTGTATCGTCGGCAGGAAAAGAATGTTCAAATTCTGGACTACGAGTGCCACGCTCTGGAGGAACAAGCCGAGGGCAGGCTCAAGTGACCGCGACGCCGCACAGCCGTGAGCCGTTGACCCCGCCAAGGCACCCCAGCGCGGCTGCCGCACTGGGGACCCCGCCAAGGCACAGAGGATCGAGCGAAGGCCGACTTCCCGGCGCGCGACTTCGGCCGCAGCCGGCCGGCACGGCCGCTGCGGGGGTGGTGCCAGCAGCCGCGCTGCACTCTACCGCTACACGCACGTGAAAAACGCTGGTTTCTCGAGAGGAGGTCTCAGATGAGCCGTCGATTTTTCGATTCAACGATGGCCATGGCGATCGCGACGGCTGTCTTGTCGCTGATGCCGGTCTCGGTCGCTGGCCAGGTGGACATTCAGGGATTTTGGGCCAACCAAGGGAGGCGGCTGGCCACGTATAACGTCGAGGAGGGAGCGGATGAAACGCACGTTCTGCTTAGCGGGGTGCAGACCGACCAGCGAAGTCTGATTGTGGATCCGGCGGATGGGAGAATTCCTTACCAGCTGTGGGCCAGGGCGAAACGGCAGGAGGTCTTTGACAACCACACCAACCTGACGAAATGGGAGTACGTCGACCCACACACGCGTTGTTTTCCGAGCGGTATACCACGCGTCTTTTATCAAGGTGCCTTTCAGATTCTTCAACCTCCCGGATACGTCGTGATTCTCCAGGAGTTCAACCATGGCTCCCGCATCATCGCTTTGGACGGGCGTCCGCATGTCGGCGACGGCATCAAGCTGTGGATGGGGGACTCGCGCGGCCATTGGGAGGGAAACACGCTGGTCGTCGACGTGACCAATAACAACGACAAGACCTGGTTTGATATCGTCGGCGATTTCCATAGCGACGCCTTGCATATCAAGGAACGCTTCACGCTCGTCAATCCCGACACGATCAGCTACGAAGCGACGTTCGAGGATCCAAACGTATACACGAAACCTTTCAAGATGGCTTTGACTTTCGGGCGCTCCGTAAGTGGTGAAGCAGTGAAGAGTTATGAGCTCTTCGAGGAGGCATGTCACGAAGGTCAACGAAATATCCCGCAGATGATGTACAAGCTGGACAGCAGTCCCAAGTGAAAAGACGCAGCCGGTGTATCCTTCGAGGCCCAACACCCAGAAACCAGCCCCAGATGCCCGTACGAGCGACCGCACCGCCGTCACGCAGGTGGCAGCGGTGCGATGTATGAGCCCTCGAGTGGTCGTTCGTCAGTTTGTCTTGCCGGAGCCGGCGATCTTCACGAAATCAGCCCATGGAAACACGCGGCCATGGATCGGTACGATTTGGGCGACCGCCAACTTCAGCCGCTGCACGTTATTGTACAGGCTCGTGTTGGCAGCCGACGCCGTCGTCGGGAGCGGCGCGTTGGCCGCCGGAGGGTTGAAGAGGTCTGCTTCGATCAGCAGCTTCTCCTTCGGGAGATGCACCATCAGCATGCCCACAGCGTGCGGATTGCCCTCCACCAGATGCAGGTCCATGATTCGTGTTCCATCGCTGATCGTGTACTTATCGTTCTGCACGCCTTCAAGAACGAAGGTCTCCTGGAACTCATCCGGCGGATACAGGGACAACCTGTCCGGCTCCAGCGTCCGCGGCGCGAGGTCCATGACGGCGTAGTAGTAGTAGGGTACAAGATCTCGATGCGCGACCGGGATCGCGCCCTCATGCACATAGGTACGAAGGCCGCCGGAGTGGTCGAAGTGGTGATGGGTATTCACCACGTACTTGATCCGCTTGTTCGGAATGAGCTTCTTCACTTCGCCGATAACCGCCAGAGACCGGGCCTCGTCGAGTGGTGCTTCGACAACCGTCACAAAATCGCTGAACTCGACGGCCACGCTGTGGTGGGAACCGCCGGTCAGGTAGAAGACTCCCTCGGCCAGCTTCTGCGACTCGACGCGGACGGGTGGAATGGCTGTGCTCTGTACCGCCGCTGGGACGGTGAGAGCTTCGCCACACACGTTCGGCTGGACGTTGGCTATGGTGATGCCAAACGAATTGTGGCCCCCATCGCGGACGCCGAAGTACCCCTGCGGTCTTTCTTCATGATCCCAGTTCGTGTGGTGATGAAAATT
>QHWF01000538.1:7338-9658 GCA_003222455.1 Acidobacteriota bacterium | reverse complement strand
GGCCTGCTACGCAAGATCAGCCGCGACATGCGCATCAACGTCAACGTCGATGCCTACCATCGTTCTTCGCTGCTGCTCTTCCGGAACCTCACGGGAGTGAGGGCCGGCTGTTCCGTGGCTTACACGTTCTAAGAACTGCGGAGAGGATCGTTCCAATGATCAGATATGGGCGCCAGATCGTGCGGCCCGCATTTGTCGGATGCCTCGTCCTCCTGCTGACCGTCAGCCGGGCCGCCGCGCAGCCATCGAGCTATGCGGTCGGCGCGCAGGACGTCATCACGATATCCGTATTCAGTCAACCGGATCTCTCGGGCAAGTTCAGCGTCGATGCCGACGGCGTCTTTACGTTCCCGTTGATCGGTCGCGTCAAGGCTGGCGGGTTGACGCTCCGCGAAGTCGAAGCAGAACTTCGCGAGATGCTGGCGCAGGGTTACTTGAAAAACCCTCAGGTCACCGTTTCGGTCGACCAATACCGCAGCCAGCGGGTGTTCGTCATTGGAGAGGTTCGGAACGCGGGGCCGTATCCCCTCAGCGGCGAGATGACGCTCATCGAGGCGCTGGCGCGCGCAGGTTCGACGACAGACCGTGCGGGCGCAGTAGTGCTCGTCGTTCGTGGACCGGCCGGCACCAACGCTCCCCGACTGCCGGACGAGGCCAGCGTAACCGACGCTCTTCGTGTGGACCTCAAGGAACTGCAGGGCGGCTCGCTCTCGCAGAACGTCCGGTTGCGGGACGGCGACACCATCTTCGTGCCGCGCGCGGAAAGCGTCTTCCTGTTCGGTCAGGTCAAGACTCCAGGTGGTTATCCAATTCAGGGCGAGATGACGGTATTGCAGGCACTCTCGCTCGCCGGCGGCATCACCGACCGTGGAACCACGAACCGGATACGGATCATCCGCATCGTCGGCGGCAAGAAACAGGAAATCAAAGTCAAGCTGGACGATCCCGTCCACCCGGGTGACACCCTGATCGTGTCTGAGAGGTTCTTCTAATGTCAGGCGATCTCGAAAAAAGGCAGACGTATGCCGAAGCAGCCGACGCCTCGGATGGGCCCAATGGACGCCCCCGACATGCTTCGCGAGCAGCAGGTCGCGTGGAACCTGTGGTCGACGATTACGAGGCCGGGGCGCAGCAGGCCCACATTCTCGACTATCTGAGGGTCATCCACAGACGTCGCTGGACGGCGACGGCCGGGTTCGTCATCCCGATGCTGATCGCCCTGGTTTACGTTCTCACCGCCACGCCGGTCTACCAGGCGACCGCGCGGCTGCTCATCGACGCGGAGAGGGAGAATGTCGTGTCGTTCAAGGAGGTGGTCGAGCAGAGCCAGTCCACCGACGCCTACTATCAGACCCAATATCAGATGCTCCAGAACCGAGCGTTGGCCTCGAAGACGCTCGACTCCGTAGGACTCTGGAATCACCCTGCGTTCGGCGGCACCCGCAGCGTCCCTCCAAGCGCGATCCGCGCGGCCATCAGTAACGCCATCGGTACATTTACCGCCGCGACTTCGCAGCTGTTCAAGCCCGCCTCCAATCGCGAGCGATCGACGCCTATTTGCAAGGGCTGACTGTGGCGCCGATCAGAATGAGCCGGCTGGTCGACATCCAATTCCGGTCGTCCAACCCCGCCCTTGCTGCGAAGATCGCGAACGCCCATTCCAGGTCCGCCATCGAACAGAACCTCGAGTTCAGGTTCCACGCGTCGAAGGAGGCGTCGGACTGGCTCAGAGTACAGCTGGCCGAGCAGCGCAAGAAGGTCGAGGAGAGCGAACTCGCCGTCCAGAAATACCGCGAGCAGAACGACGGCGTATCGCTGGAAGATCGGCAGAGCGTCGTCGCCCAGAAGCTCGCCGACGTCAGTGCCGCCGTCACGAGAGCCAGAACGACGCGAATCGAAAAGGAGGCGCTCTACCGCCAGCTCGAGGCTATCGAGCACAACGAGAGTGCGGTTGATGCGTTTCCCGCGGTGCTGTCGAACCCCTTCATTCAGCAGCTCAAGAGCCAGCTCGCGGAACTGCAGCGGCAGGACGCGCAGCTGGCCGATCAACTGGGCGAGCGGCATCCCGACCGAATCAAGCTGGCGTCGGCGATCCAGCTCGCAGAATCGAAGCTCCAGGCCGAGGTCACCAAAGTCGTGCAGTCGGTGCGCAATGACTACCTGTCCGCCGAAGCCCAGGAAAAGGGACTGATGGTGGCGCTCGAGACACAACAGCGCGAGACGTTGGCCATGAACCGCAAGGGCATCGACGGAAACGTCCTCAAGCGCGACGCCGAGAGCAACCGGCTGCTTTACGAGAGCCTCCTGCAACGGACGAAAG
>QHWF01000538.1:0-7301 GCA_003222455.1 Acidobacteriota bacterium | reverse complement strand
CATTCCCTTCAGCCCGAACAAGACGCTGACCCTCGAGCTCACCTTCGTCGTCGGCCTGATGTTCGCCGTCGGCCTGGCCTTGTTCGTCGAGTACCTCGACGACCGGATCAAAACGCCGGACGAAATCTGGATGCACCTCGGGCTGAAGACGCTTGGTCTAGTCCCGAGAGTCACTCCAGAACTGGTCGGCACCCACTCGCTCATCAACAACGGCGCACCGCCGAACTTGGCCGAGGCCTTCCGTGCGCTCCGTACGAGCGTCATGTTCTCGTCAGCCGGCGGGCGCGCGCCTACGATCCTCGTGACCAGCACGGGGCCGGGGGAAGGCAAGACGATGACGTCGTGCAACCTCGCCGTCAGCATCGCCCAGACGAGACAACGTGTTCTGCTCATCGACGCGGACATGCGCCGTCCGCGGGTTCACGAGGTGTTCGACGTCGAGCAGGAACCCGGCCTCTCCAACCTCATGGTCGGTACTGCCCAGTCGCGGGAGGCCATGCACCCGTCCGGCGTGAAGGATCTCTGGATACTCCCGGCCGGTCATATTCCTCCGAATTCGGCCGAACTCCTCACGTCTCAGCAATTCAAGGATCTTCTGTCGGCGCTCGGCGGACACTTCGACTGGATTGTCCTCGACTCTCCACCTGTGTCGGCTGTGACCGATGCGGTCCAGCTTTCGCACGACGTCTCCGGCGTGCTGTTCGTCGTCGGTGCCGGGAAGACAGGCCGACGCATTGCTCAATGGGCGCTGGATCAATTGGGACTCGCGCAGGCGACGATGTTCGGCGCCATATTGAACGGCATCAATGTCGATCGGCACCCCTACTACTACTCCGGGTACTACCGTAAGGAATACACGAACCAATACACGAGGACGCTCTGATCTGACAAGCCTCGTTCTTTCCGAAATGACAGCATCTGTATGAACGCTCTTGCGCATGAAGCGCGCAGCCACGTGGTCCCACGCCTTTCTGCTGAGCGTACCGACGAGGTCGAGCGTGGGTTGCCCTCGGCGCTTCGCCACCTCCTGCCATATCGACGATCCATCATCGTTGCATTGCACCTGTTGCTTGTCGTAGCAGCCAACTACTTGGCATTCCTGCTTCGCTTCGACGGGACTATTCCGCCGGGGGCGCGAGCCATGTTCCTTCAGGTGCTGCCCTGGCTCGTGTTGTTCCGTGCGATCACCTTCGTGCCGTTTCGACTGTACCAAGGGCTCTGGCGCTACACCGGGCTGTGGGAGCTGCAACAGATATTCGGAGCCGTCGTGGTCAGCAGCCTGATTTGTCAGGTCTTCATTCATCAATGGCTGGAGCTCAGCGACTACGCGCGATCGATCACCGTCGTCGACTCGCTCCTCCTGATGTGCATGGTCGGCGGCGTCCGGTTGTCGGGACGGCTCTGGGCGCAGTTGTCGCCGGCGAAAGGACGGAGGCGGGTCCTCATCGTCGGTGCCGGCGACCCAGGCGAGACGATCGTTCGCGACATGAAAAGGCGTCACGTGCACGAGCCGGTCGGCTTCGTGGACGACGATCGAAACAAGGTGGGACAGCGTATTCACGGCGTCCCGGTCCTCGGCACGCGGGACGACCTGCCGCGGCTAATGAGCGAATACCGTCCGCAGGAAGTGCTGATCGCCGTATCGAGCGCCGATCCGGTCATGGTTCAGGAAGTCGTGCAGGCGTTGCGGCCATTCAGAGTCGGGATCACGACGCTCCCGAGCCGAAGCGACATCCAGAACGGAGTCGCCGCGACCCAGGTCCGCGACCTGGCAATCGAGGACCTGCTCACGCGCGCACCGGTCGGCCTCGATGAGCGGCCGCTGAGGCGGCTCATCGAGGGTCGCAGAGTGATGGTGACTGGCGCCGGCGGATCGATCGGGTCGGAGCTTTGTCGCCAGATCGCCGCCCTCTTTCCTGCCGACCTGGTTCTCTACGAGCGCTACGAAAACAGTCTGTTCGCCATTGCGACAGATCTCACCGACTGTGGGGCAGGAGGCTTCATTTACACCGTTATCGGCGATGTGACCGACGTCACCCGGCTCGACGCTGTGATGATCGAGCACCGTCCGGAGATCATCTTTCACGCCGCCGCCCACAAGCACGTGCCTCTCATGGAGCACAACCCGTGCGAGGCCGTGAAGAACAATGTCACAGGCACCAGACTTCTGGTGGAAGCGGCAGAGCGGCATGGCGTTTCCCGATTCATCTTCATCTCGAGCGACAAGGCCGTGAACCCCACGAGCGTTATGGGAGCGACGAAGCGAATTGTGGAGCTTCTGCTGCAGACTCGCGTCGCTGGCCCCACGTCGTTCTCCATCGTCCGCTTCGGCAACGTGCTCGGGAGCAATGGCAGCGTTGTTCCGCGGTTCCTCGATCAGATTCGAGCCGGCGGCCCGGTCACCATCACGCATCCCGAAATCCGCCGGTACTTCATGCTCATCCCCGAAGCCGTGCACCTGGTTCTCCATGCCGCCGCTCAAAAGACACCAGGCTTGGTGTACGTGCTCGAGATGGGCGCACAGATCAAGCTCGTTGATTTGGCGAGAAACCTGATCAGGCTGGGTGGCTTCGTCCCGGACGAGGAAATCCAGCTTACGTTCGTCGGCCTTCGCCCTGGCGAAAAGCTCTTCGAAGAGCTCGTCGGACCAAACGAACAGGTTGGCCCCTCGCCAGTTGAAAAGATCCTGCAGGTGACCCTGTTCGGTCTGCCCGACCCTGACCAGCTGGCCCAGCAGATTTCAGTGCTCGAGCGTCTCGCCGTGCGCGGCGACGGGGCCGCTACCGTCAAGCAGATTGGCGCTATCGTGGCCGAATTCAATGCTCAGGCGCCGCCGCCGGCGAGGCTCGCCGTGCCCGCGCCGGAGACGCCGCTCACCGAGGCGGGGTCTCTCGCTGACGAGGCCAGACCAGATCACGGCTCCTGGCCCGGGTGGGGCGCGCCCGTTCAACAAACGGCTCCCAGGTGGCTTGCCGAATCGCTCGCTCCCGACTTCGGCTCGATCGATCTTGTCATCCACCCGCACTCCGCGGCGCTCCGCAGACCTTTCTCGCCGCATGATCTGCTGTGAAGATCTCGGATTGAAATACCGCGAACACAAGACAGGAATGCTGCGACGGCCGACCTACTGTACGTGCTTGGAACTCGCGTGCGCGCTGTACGCAACCGCCATCGAGACAGTTGTCCCGGTCAGCTCTCCGCGAGTGGCCGAGATGGTGAAGCTGCTCGAGAACACGTTCCGCGCCGTGAACATCGGGCTGGTCAACGAGATTGCGCTGATGGCGAAAGGCTGGGCGTGGACGTCTGGGAAGTCGTCGACGCTGCGAAGACCAAGCCGTTCGGCTTCATATCCTTTTACCCGGGCCCAGGACTCGGCGGCCATTGCATCCCGATCGATCCGTTCTACCTCTCGTGGAAAGCGAAGCAAACCGGCTTCGAGCCGCGACTCATCGAGCTTGCCGGCCACGTGAACTCGTCCGTGCCTCACGTCGTCGTCGAGCGGATCGCCGATGCGTTGAACAGCTGCCGGAAAGCGCTGAACGGATCCCGCATCCTCATCGCCGGCATCGCGTACAAGCGCGACATCGACGACATCCGCGAATCCCCCGTACTCGATGTCATGGGGCTCCTGCACAGGAAGGGAAGGTGCGTATCGTACACCGACTCGTTCGTGCCGCGCCTGCGTGCGCGCGACTGCGGAGGCCACGACCTGGACTCTGTATCACCCGCGCAGGCGGCGGTTGCCGATTGCGTCGCGATCCTCACCGACCATCAGCATTCGACTACGAGGCGCTGCCCGTCCTGGTGCCGATCATCGTCGACACCAGGAATGCTGTGAAGGGACATCATCCGCACGTGTTTCGGCTCGGGGCGCCCCGCCCAGACGGCGAAGCCGTTCTGTCGTCCCCCACGTCGTCGAAGAGCTTGGTCAGCTCGACAAGGTGAAGTCGTTGATTGGGACCAGCGGAGAGGCAGATATCGACAAACCGATGAGGGCAAAGCTTCTTCGGCATCGTGTGCGTGATCTTCTGCCCATGTCACTCTTGCGCTCGCGCTTCCTGCAGCAGGTCGCCACCATGAGTGTCGGTGCGTTGTGCGTCGAGGTTATCGGCCTCGCGACCGGTCCACTCAACAGCCGTCTCTACGCACCAGCCGACCATGGCCTGTCGAACTCGTTGTTCGTGTTCTACGCCATCGTTGGTTTTGTCACGACGATGCGCTACGAGATGGCGATTCCGGTTGTCGACACCGACCAGGAGGCCGCCGATCTGCTATGGCTTAGCGGATTCATGATTCTTGGCATGTCCCTGATTGTCGTCGCCGCGACCTTCGCAGGGGCGACGGCGCTGGCTGCCCGCATCAGTCTTGACCCACGATTTGCGAGCTACCTGTGGGTTCTGCCGGCCAGCCTTTGCATGTTGTCTGTGCAGCGTCTCCTCGAAACGTGGGCGGTGAGGCTGGGGAAGTTCGGCGACCTCTCGCTGGCCGGCGTCGTGAACCGGACCGTCGGAGCCGTTGTGGCTATCGGGCTGGGCGCGCTTCACTTTGGAGTCCTGGGGCTCATTCTGGCAAGCTTGCTCTCGAGCGCTACGACGATAGCGATCCTCGGGAGGCTCGTTACGAGGGCACGCCTCACATGCGTCTCGCCCGCGGCGATGGCGCGGGCTGCGAAGCGCCACTGGAAACTGGGGTTCTATAACACGGGAGTCGGAGTGATTCTCGACGCCAGCACTCAACTCCCTGTGTTGATGCTGGCGGCCAGTTTTGGCTCCCGCGAGGTCGGCTGGTTCTCCTATGGCGTGAAGGTGGTCATTCTGCCGACGCTGCTCATCAGCGGAGCGATGTATCCGGTCTTCTTTTCACGATCGAGGCAGGCCCTGGCCGATGGGACGCTGCCTGCATTGACGACGCGCCTGCTCGGCGGTCTGGTCGGCGTGCCCACGTTCTTCATCGCGACGCTCGCGTTGTTCGGGCCGGACCTCTTCGCGTTCGGGTTCGGCGAGCGATGGCGGCAGGCCGGGTTGTACGCGTCGCTCTTGACGCCCTGGCTCCTGATGGAATTCCTGACCAACCCTCTTCAGACGTTGCCGCTCGTGCTCGATCGCCAGCGAGGCAATCTCTTGTGGCGAGTACTGCTGCTCGCGGTGCGCGCAGGAGGCATCATGTTCGGCGCTCGCGTCGGGAGCGACGTCCTGGCGCTCGCGGGTTACGGAGCGGCCAGCGGGGCTATCCTGTTCGCCTACTTCATCTGGCTGCTTCGCATTGTGGGGGGCGAGGTCACTCCGATTTTGCAGCGGCTCACGACAGAAATGTTGATCGCCTTCGGCCTGGTGGGGTTGTGCCGCGTGTCGTACGCGATCTCGAGCAAGAACCTCCTCGTCGCCGTGGTGACAATCGCAGCGACGGGGATGCTGTGGATGTACCGGGCGGTGCAACAATTCCAATTGACCACGGCGACACAGGTGGCAGCCTGACAGAGGAAATTCGCGCAACGCAACACCGGGCTGGCGTACTTCTGCGCCTGCGACCGTGGGCGGCGGTCTGCCTTGTCGTACTGGTGCTGAGCGGCGGCCTCGAAGAGATCGCGTACTTACTGACGCCGTACGCCTTTTGGGCGGTCTGGATTTGTGCCTTGGCTCTGATGGTGGGGCCTCGCATCCGAGGAAGCCGGGTGAGTCTTGTCGCACCGGCCAGGTGGTTCATCGTCTGGATGTGTCTGTACTGTGCCTGGACAGTGACCGTCAGTCCTGTTTCCGCCTTCCAAGACGCGGCCAAGGAGGCGTTCCATGCAGTGACGTGCGCCACGGCCATCGGCGTCGTCGGGAAAGACCGCGTCGCCTGGCAGCGACTCGCCCGACTGTCGGCCCTGGCGATTGTCGTCAACGTCGCCCTCAGCATCGGGTTTGTTCAATACCCGGCACTGTATTCCGCGATGGTCGACTCCACGCGCATCGAGATCGCTTACAGCTCCGATCCCTCTGATGTGCCGCGGAGCAGGCTTTCCGGCTTGTGGAGCAATCCCAACGAGGCCGGACGGCAAACGTTGATCCTGCTGGCGATTGCGACCTCAGTTCCGGGACCATTCGGCTTGATCGCCTGGATCGCGTCGGGATGGATGGTATACCTATCAGCGAGCCGCACGGCCACGTATTCGTTTCTGCTGATCGGCGTATTCCATTTCGCACGTTGGGCCGCGTCCGCGTCGTGGCTTTCTCGATGTGCCGTCGCTGCATCGATTGCCGGTGTCTTCGCCGTCGGCAACTGGCAGGCGCTCAGCGACCAGGCGTTCTACGGTGAGGAGGGGACGCGCATGTTCTGGGAACGTGTGCTAGATCCAATGGAGAGCCGCTCGAACGTCAATGCGACGCGCTTCGACGTGGTGGAACGGTGGCTGCCTTACCTCGAACGGGCTCCGTGGTACGGCTACGGCTACAACGCTGCGCATGGCTCGCGCCGATTCGATCTCTCGTCACGAACCGATCTGCCTTACATTGGTGTTCACAATATGTTTCTGGGCATGTGGGCTGACGGTGGCCTCGTTCTTCTCGCGACCTTCGTAGGCCTCCTGACGGTCGGTATCGTCGCGGGCGTCCGCGCCCCGCTCGACTCCACGGGACGCCTGCTCTTGATGAGTCTTTGGACGATTACCTTCCTGTTCAGCATGTTCGCGCACAGTCTGCACCTGACAAGAGACGGACAGGTGTTGTTGCTACTCTTGTTCTGTCTTCCGGCAGTACCATTGTTTCGACGGGAACCTCGGCGCGCATTGGTGTCCCGTGCGCCACGGCCAGCCGGCGCGGCGGTCGAAATCGACTTACGAGCCTGACAGTATGTGTGGCATCGCTCTCTTCTGGCAGCGCGTCGGATCATCCGCGGAAGAACTGTCTTGGGTGGCCGCTCGCATGGCCCGCCCGCTGACACATCGCGGTCCCGACGACGAAGGCGTGTGGGTCGGCCCAGCGTGCGGCGTCGGCATCGGGTTCCGGCGGTTGGCCATTCAGGATCTCACCCCGATGGGGCACCAGCCCATGGTGTCCGAAAGCGGCCGATATGTCATCGCGTTCAATGGCGAGATCTACAATTTTCTGGACCTCAAGCATGACCTTGGCAGACGGGGCCACCGTTTCCGAGGCGGCTCCGACACGGAAGTGATTCTCGCCGCTGCCGAAGAGTGGGGATTCAAAGAGGCACTCCGAAAATTCAACGGCATGTTCGCCATCGCGCTGTGGGATCGTCAGGAGTGCATCCTCACACTCGCGCGAGACCCTCTGGGCATCAAGCCTGTCTACTACGGATGGTCG
>QHWF01000537.1 GCA_003222455.1 Acidobacteriota bacterium | reverse complement strand
ACAACCCGCAGGTCGTCTTCGAGCGGCTGTTCGGCGACGGGAGCACCGATGCGGAGCGCCGCGCGCGGCGGCAGCAGTCGGTCAGCCTGCTCGATTCGGTGCTCGCCGAAGCGGCCGCGCTTCAGCGAAAGCTGCCCGCGTCCGATCGCGCGCGCGTGGACCAGTATCTGACCGACGTGCGCGAGATCGAACGGCGTATCCAGCAGGCGGCCAGGGCGGCGTCAGACGATGTTTCTTTGCCGGACGCCCCGGCCGGCGTTCCGTCTGCAGGTGCTCGCCTGGCAGGCCGACATCACGCGCGTCACCACCATGCTGATGGCCAAGGAGCTGAGCAACGCGGTCCACCCGAAAAGCGGCGTGCGCGACGCCTTCCACAACCTGTCGCACCATTCCAACATCCGCGAGAACCAGGATCGGTTTGCCGTGCTGAACCGCTATCACGTTGGCCTGCTCGCGTATCTGCTTAACAAACTGAAGACCACGCCGGACGGCGACGGCACCCTGCTCGATCATTCGATGGTGCTCTACGGGAGCGCGATGAGCGACGGCAACCAGCACAATCACGGTCCGCTCCCGATCATCGTGGCAGGCGGCGCGTCGGGGCGTCTGAAAGGCGGACGCCATCTCCGCAACCCGAAGGACACGACGATGTCGAATCTGCTGCTGGCGATGCTCGACAAGCTCGGCATCCCGACCGAGAGGTTCGGCGACAGCACCGGGATGCTTTCGATCTAGGAGCGCGTCCGGCGAACCGACACGCCGTGGAACGCAAAGGCCGCGAAGGCCGCTAAGAGTACTTGTCTTTCTTTGCGTCCTTTGCGGCCTCTGCGTTCAATCGTGACGTTGCTCTAGGGCAGACGAAGCGGTTCGAGGTTCTGGCGCGGCCGCTCGGCCGAGGGCGAGGCGCCAATGTATTGCCGGGCATGCTCGAGATCCGCTCGCGCGTTCCGATCACCGCGTTCGCAGATCTTCACGAGCTGACTGTAATAGCTGCGCGCTTTCGTGCGATCGCCGGCCGATTCTGCCGCGCGACCCGCGCCATTCAACGACCGGAATCGATTCGGCTCCTTCTTCAGGCTGACCTCGAACTCTTTCAGCGCGTTTGCCGGCTGATTCGCTTCGAGCAGCATCTCGCCGAGGAGCTCGTGCACCGGTGCGAGCGGACCAGGCGTGATTGCCGACTTGTCGGTCGTGTCTTCGAGCGCCGCCGCCTTCGTCAGCGTCTGCACCGCCTCGTCTTTCCTGCCCTGAGCCCAGAGCATCCATCCCTCGGCGGCCTGACGCTGGATGTCGAGCTGTGTCGCCCAGTACGCGTCTTTGGCCTGGACTTCTTTCTCCTGCAGCGCGCGCAACTGCTCGATCTCGGCTTTCGCGACGTCCGGCGTGCCGGATCGTGCGGCGCCGAGCGCGCGCGCAAAGTGGGTGATTGCTTCCACGAACGGTTGGGCGCTTGGACGGACCGTCAGCGCCGCGGCATCGGACCACGCGCCGCGCTCAACCGTCCATCGCGCCGGAATCGCGGCCGCGGCCCATCCGCCCGCCACGCCGCCGGCCATCCCGGGCATGCCCGGCATGGCAGCGGTCTCACCGCGACCGCCAGCGGGTGGCGACGGATGCGCGACGATCTCGGTGAGGCCCTCGAGGATCTTTTTCGCCGCCGCGTCCTGCGCCGTCTGCAGGTAGGCGTACATCTGGTAGTCCCACGCGTGCAGCGCTTCGCCGGTGTCGTGCCGCTGCATCGCGACATCGTGTGACCGGATGTTCGTGTCGATTGATTCCTGCCACGAACCGACGCGGGTGAACGTGTGGGCCGGCATGTGGAGCGCGTGCGGTGCGTCGGGCGCCAGGTTCGCATATTTCCGCGCGTAGGGCAGACCTCGAGGCGCCAGCGCCGGAGCGTCGTAGCTGTGAATGAGGTAGTGCGTCACCCCGGGGTGATCGGGCTCGACTTTGTACAACTTTTCGAGAATCGCCGCGGCCTTGAGTTGATTGGCGTAGGTTTTGTCGGTCGGCGGCGCCGTCTGATCGACCGACAGCGCGTAGAACGCCGCGGCCTCGAGATCCTGCGGGTATTTCGTATAAATCTGTTCCATCGCCTTCTCGTACGCGACGGTCCGTGCGCGATGATCCTGCTTGTCGGCGTCCTTGTAGAGGAGCGCCACCGCCGCAATGTACTCGCGTTCGCGATCGGTCTTGGCGCCGATCGTCTGCGCCGTTTCCGCGGCTGCGAGACCATCCTGCAGTGTTTTCGGCGACCGCAGACCGGCAAACGGGTTGCCCCACGTGCTCATGGCAATTCCCCACTGCGCGATGCCGCACGATGGATCGCTCTGCAGCACGTTCTTGAACCCGGTGGTCGCGTCGGCAAACTCGAAGGAGTGGAGCAGCGCCATCGCGTGATCGAATTCCTCACGGACTGACGATGCGCACGAGGTGGTGAAGTGAACCTTCCCGAGCCGGTCACCGCCCGGCCGCGGCGCTTGCGAGTGGGCGACTGACGCTGAGCTGAGCGCCACAGCGATGGCGGACGAGAGGACAAACACCGCACGCATAACCGCTCTCCCTTCTTCTGACGCTGTTGCCCAGGAGCGTTCCGGCTCGCTCAGGGCGCTCAGCAGCCAGCCACGACGATCAACGCAGAACTCGCGGAACCCGCAGAGAAAACCGGTTGTGTTCTGCGAGTTCTGCGGTTTTCTGTGTTTAATGTCCTGCCGTGCGGCGGCATCAATCAGTCGGACACGGTTCTAGCTTACCTGAGCGCCGCCCGAAGCCGGATCTCGACAATGCACTCGCCGCGCGGCAGGCACTGGGAAAGCGCGGTGACCTCTCACCGCGGGCTGCCAGGCAGAGCATACGCGACATATGCGCCGCCTGAATCGGCCGCCCCGCCGGGACCTGCCTGGCTGCGCGATTTGCCACCGCCAGCCGGGACGACAATGAACTGCCGGCCGTCGATTTCGTACGTGGCGGGCGTTCCGTTGCCGGAGAACGGCAGCGTCGTTTCCCAGAGCCGCTCGCCGGTTCGTGCATCGAACGCCCGAAACTTCCGGTCGAAGTTCGTCGCGCCAATGAACACCAGGCCGCCGGCTGTGACGATCGGCCCACCGTAGTTCTCGCTGCCGGTGTTCTTCATCCCCTTTGCGGCGAGCTCCGGGTACTCGCCGAGCGGGACTGACCACGCGAGCGCGCCCGTGTTGAGATTGATCGCATTGAGCGTGCCCCAGGGCGGTTGGATCGCCGGATAGCCATCCTGATCGAGAAACGTCGTGTACAGCACGCCGCGGACGATGATCGGGTTGGTCTGGAGGCCGCCGGTTTCGCCGGAATCGTATGTCCACGCGAGCTCGAGCCGGCCGACGTTCGCACGGTCGATCTGCGCCAGCGTCGAATAGCGTGCCTGCTCCGGCCCGCCACCGTACGCCGGCCAGTCGCGATCCTCGCGGGCAGCGCTGATCCCGGCTGCCAACGCTGCGACGACCAAAGCGCCGATCTGCACGCTGCGCCCGGTCACGATGTTCCTCGCGTATCCGACGAAGTGACGCCGCTTTGGATCGCAAAGGCCGCGAAGGCCGCTAAGAAACACTGTCATACTTTGCGTCCTTTGCGGCCTCTGCGTTCGATCGTGACGTTCGCTCTAGAACAACAGCTTCGCGGCAAACTGCATCTACCGCGGAATCGAGTTGCCGGTGCTGGTGATCGTCCCGAATCCAGGCGCGCCCATCGGAACGGTCGACACGAACGTCACACCTTGACTGCTTCGAAACCCCTCGAAGTCACCGAAGAAAAAGGTCTTGTTCCTGACCATCGGCCCGCCCACGCTGCCGCCGAACTGGTTTTGATCGAGCGCCGGCTTCGGACCGGTGGTGGCGAAGAAATTTCTCGCATCGAAGCGATCGTTGCGGTTGAATTCGAACTGATTGTTCTGGTTGTCGAGCGCGCCGTTGATCGAGATGGCCGACGTCTGACGCCGATCGTCGGGACGCGTGCCGCTGGCGAGCGAGTTCGGCACGCCTTCGGTTGCGCCCGGGACGAGCTGCACCAGCCGCACGAAGTTGCGGCCGTTCACGGGCAGATCCTGGACGGCCTTCTCCGTCACGAGCGAGCTGAGCGTGGCGGTGTCTGTCTGGAGCAGGGGTGATTCGCCCGTCACCGTGACGTTCTCGGCGACCGCGCCGACCTGCAGCTTCGCGTCGACGCGGGCGCGATCGCCGGCGGCGAGCGCCAGCCGCGCATTCTGTGTCGAGAAGCCCTGC
>QHWF01000536.1 GCA_003222455.1 Acidobacteriota bacterium | reverse complement strand
GTGCAGGATTCACACGGCCGCCGGCGTTTTCGTCTTGATGGCCTGCCAGATCCGCTCGGGAGTCATCGGCAGGTCGAGGTGCCCGATCCCGAGCGGATCGAGCGCATCGAGCACGGCGTTGGCAATCGCCGGTGTCGCGCCGATTGTTCCGGCCTCGCCGACGCCTTTGACGCCGAGCGGATTGATCGGCGACGGTGTCACGGTGCTGCCCAGCACGTACTCGGGGATGTCGGTCGCGCGCGCGATGGGGTAATCCATGAATTCGCCAGTGAGCAGCTGACCGTTCTCGTCGTACACGGTCTGCTCGAACAGCACCTGCCCGAGGGAATGCGCAATCCCGCCCTGCACCTGTCCCTCCACGAGCAACGGGTTGATCTGCGGACCGCAGTCGTCGACTGCTACGTACTTCGTGATCGACACATGACCGGTCTCCCGGTCGATGTCGACCGCACAGATATGTGTGCCGAAGGGGAAGGTGAAGTTACTCGGCTCGAAGAAGCTGGAGGCTTCCAGCCCGGGCTCGACGCCGAGCGGAAGACTCTTCGCCACATACGCCAAGCCGGTAATCTCGGGCCACGCGATTTCGCGACTGCTGACGCCCGGCGCCGTGAACACGCCGTTCGCGAACTCGACGTGGTCGGCCGTCGTCTCGAACAGATGCGCCGCGAACTTCTTCGCCTTCGCGAGCACCTTGTCGATGCACATGACGATCGCCGATCCGCCGACCGCCAGCCCGCGGCTGCCGTACGTATCACGTCCATAGTGCGCGATGTTCGTATCGCCGTGCAGGACGACGATGTCCTCGATCGGCACGCCGAGTCGGTCGGCCGCGATCTGCGCGAAGCTGGTCTCCTGTCCCTGGCCGTGCGGCGAGACGCCGGTGATGACGGTCACCTTGCCCGAGATTTCCATCCGCACGCAGCCCCATTCCCAGCCGCCCGCGGGCATCGCCGACGAGGGACCCATCGCGCAGATCTCGACATAGGTGGACACGCCGACGCCGGACAGCCGTCCCGCCGCGCGCGCCGCCGACCGGTTCTTCATCAGCTGATCCCAGTCCGCGAGCTGCTTCGCCTTCGCGAGGGCGGCCTGATAGTTGCCGCTGTCGTAGGTGAGGCCGCATGACGTGGCAAAGGGGAAGTCGGTCGGCGCCGGAAAGTGTTTGAGCCGCAGCTCGAGGCGATCGACGCCGACTTCGCGCGCGACCACGTCCATGAGCCGCTCGATCAAGTACGTCGCCTCGGGCCGGCCCGCGCCGCGGTAGGCGTCGGTCGACATCTTGTGCGTATAGACGCCGACGATGTCGATCTTGATGGCGGGAATGCGGTAGCAGCCGCTCAGCACGAGGCCCGTCAGCGTCGGGATCGCCGGCGTCAGCAGCTGACAATAGGCGCCGAGATCCGCAACGGTGCGCGCCTTGAGGCCGAGAATCGTCCCGTCGTTCTTCACCGCCACTTCGTACTCGCCGATCTGGTCCCGCCCGTGGATCGTGCACGCGGCGTTTTCGCGACGCGATTCGATCCACTTCACGGGCGCGTTCAACCGCATCGCGAGGTGGCCGCAGAGCGCCTCCTCCGCATAGACGTTCAACTTCGCGCCAAAGCCGCCGCCGACCTCCGGCGCGATAATCCGCAGCTTGTTCTCGGCCACGCCGATCATGGGCGGCAGGAGCGTCCGCAGCAGGTGCGGGACCTGCGTCGCCGACCACAGCGTGAGCGTCCCTTCGCCGGCGTGGTACGAGGCCACCACGGCCCGCGGCTCGATCGGCATGGGCGTGAGACGCTGGTGGTACAGGCGGTGTTTGACCACGCGGTCCGCCCGCCGGAAGGCATCGTCGATGTCGCTGCCGCCCAGGACCGACTGCGTGAAGGCGACGTTGGTCCCCAGCTCCGGATGCGTGAGCGTGCCGCCCCTGACCGCTTCCTCAGGGTCGGTCACGACCGGCAGCGGATCGTAGTCGACGTCGATCGCGTCGATGGCGTCGCGTGCGATGTACGGATCGGCCGCAACCGCGACAGCCACCGCGTGGCCCGCGAAATAGACCCGGTCGTCGGCGAGCACGGTGTGCGCCGGCGCCTTGAGATCCGGAATCGACGCCGCACAGGGCACCAGCCCGCACGAGTCGTTGACGTCGGCGCCGGTGAACACGGCGACGACTCCGGGAATCGCCTTCGCGGCGCCGGCATCGATGCGCACAATCCGCGCGTGCGCGTGCGGGCTGCGCAGGATGCACGCATGCAGCATGCCCGGCAGCCGCACGTCGTCGGTATAGGTGCCGATCCCCTTCACCAGCCGCGGATCTTCGACGCGCTTCATCGCGCGCCCGATGTAGGGAGCTCGATCAGCCATGGACCACCTCCGACTGAGGGGCGCGGTGTCCGGCGGCGGCGGCGGCGCCGATTTCGGCGGCGGCCTGCTGGACGGCATCGATGATGTGCGAGTAGCCGGTGCAGCGGCACAGGTTCCCGCGCAATCCTTCGGCAATCTCCTCGCGGCTCGAGACGGCGCCCGACGCCAGCAGGTGGACGCTCGCCATGATCATGCCCGGCGTGCAGTAGCCGCATTGCAGGCCGTGACAATCCCAGAATCCCTGCTGCAGCGGATGCAGATGACCGTTGCTCGCCAGGCCTTCGATGGTGGTGATGTCGGAGCCGTCCGCCTGCACGGCGAACATCGTGCACGACTTCACCGCCTTGCCGTCGACGAGGACGGTACAGGCGCCGCAAATGCCCGTCTCGCAGCCAACGTGCGTCCCGGTCAGACCGCACGCATCGCGCAGATAGTGCACGAGCAGGACACGCGGCTCGATGGTGTGATCGCGTGGGGTGTTGTTGACGCGGAGCCGAACAGGAATGGGCACGGACACCTCCCGGTGGCCGCCCATGCTACTGCAATCGTACCAAGGACACAAAGGGGACAAAGGACACAAAGGAACAGCCCTGTCGGTCTCGGTCCTTGGAAGTTTCTCACTACCACATGGCGGCGGGCCGTGTGTCGGCCCGGCTTCACTGCAACGAATATTCAGCTTTTGAAGCGCGCCGCATCGATGCCGTAGCGGCGGACCTTGTAATTGACGATGCGCTCGGTGGTATCGAGGAGCCTCGCCGCCTTGGCGCAGTTGCCGCGGGTCGTCTTCAGCGTGTCCTGGATGAGATCTTTCTCGTAGGCGGAGACCGCGTCCTTGAGCGAGACGCGCGTCACCGTACCGGACGCTTCGGCGGTCTGGAGCGACGGCGGCAGGTGGTGCCCGTGAATCACCTGGCCGTCGCACATGAGCACGGCCCGTTCGAGGGTGTTCTCCAGCTCGCGGACGTTGCCGGGCCAGTGATAGCTCGCGAGCATGTCGATCGCGGGCGTGGAGATCCGGCGGATGTTACGGTGATGTTCCTGCGCGAATTTTTCGAGGAAGTGGTCGACGAGCAACAGGAGATCGGCCTTTCGCTCGCGCAGCGGCGGCACGAACATGGTGAACACGTTGAGGCGGTAGTAGAGGTCTTCGCGGAAGGTGCCGGCCGCGATCGCGCGCTCGAGGTCCTTGTTGGTCGCGGCGACCAGCCGTACGTTGGCCTTGACCGTTTCGGTGCCGCCCACACGCTCGAACTCGCGCTGCTGCAGGACGCGCAGCAGCTTCACCTGCGTGGCGAGGTTGACGTCGCCAATCTCATCGAGGAACAGCGTCCCGCCGTCGGAGAGCTCGAAGCGGCCTTTTTTCCGCGCCTCGGCGCCGGTGAACGCGCCCTTCTCGTAGCCGAACAGCTCCGATTCGATCAGGCTTTCGGGCAGCGCGGCACAGCTCACTTTGACGAACGGCTTCTTCGCGCGCAGGGAGCTGTAGTGAATGGCGTGCGCGATCAGCTCCTTGCCGGTACCTGATTCGCCGCGGATGAGCACGGTGGTGTTCGTGCCGGCGACCTGCGTGACCTGCTCGTAAATCTGGCGCATCGGCCCGCTGCTGCCGACGAGATTCGAAAAGTCGTAGCGCTCGCGCAACTCCTGGCGGAGATGCGTGTTCTCGTCGAGGAGACGGCGCTTGTCCTCGTCGATCAGGCGGTGGATCTTGACCGCCTGCGCGACCAGCGAGGCCACCACGC
>QHWF01000544.1 GCA_003222455.1 Acidobacteriota bacterium | reverse complement strand
GGCGCGTCATCGTCTGGACGTCGACCTTCGACGACACGTCGAGCGACATCGCGGTCAAGCCGGTCTTTCTGCCGCTCGTTCACCAGCTCGTTCGGTACCTTGGCCATTACGAAGCGGCGACGTCGTGGTTCACGGTGGGTCAGGTGCTCGACTTATCGGCGCGCACGAAAGGGCGCGCGGCACGGATCGTCGTGTCGCCGTCTGGTGAGCGAATGACGCAGACCGCGGCCGGTGAGGGAGCCGAAGGCCTGTTGGAGCTGACTGAGCAGGGCGTGTACGAGATTCGAGCCGCCACGGCGTCGACCGGACGGCCCGACGCGATTGCCGTGAACCTCGATCCGGCCGAGTCGGACCTCGATCCCCTGGATCCGGGCGAGCTGGTTGCAGCGGTCAGCGGACATGCCGCGTCGGCTCAGGGGCAGCCGGCCGCGCCACAGCAACTGACACGTGAGGATGCCGAGCGCCGTCAGGGCATCTGGTGGTATTTGCTGCTGACCGGCTTGTTGATGCTGGCCATGGAAACGGTCATTTCCAACCGTCTGTCGCGAAAAGAGAAATTTCTCTGATTGCAGGTGCCGCGCGGGCTTTCGGGCCCGTCCGGTGTAATCTGTTCTCGGAGCGTCCGGGCACCGACCCTGGCAGTCCGTGGTGAAAGTCCGGCGTTGCACCGAGGGCGGCGAGGCGCCCCGATGACAAGGCGCGACGACCGAGAATATCGGGAATATTTGAGGAAGGAGCAACGCAGTCAGCGGGGATGCATCGCCGGCCGAATGCAGGCGGAGTTTCACCGCGGGCTGCGGTAGGAGACCGGCGACATGGATCACCGAACGCAACTCGTCGACGTCATCCGAAGCGTGCGCAACCGGTGGCGGCTCAAGCTCGCGATGCGAGGGGCGGTCGTCGTGGTGGCGGGAACGGTCCTGGCGCTGCTGCTGTCGGCGTCCGGGCTCGAGTCCCTGCGGTTCACGGCAGCCGCCATCATCGCCTTCCGCATCATCTCGGTCGCCGTGTTCGTCGGCCTGTTGCTGTACGGCTTCGTCTGGCCGCTGCGTCGCCGGGTCACCGATTCTCAGGTGGCGATGTACCTGGAGGAAAGCGATCCGACGCTCGAATCGGCGATCATCAGCGCCGTCGAGGCGACGGCCGACGGCGGATCGCCGGACCACTCGCCTCAGCTCGTCGAGCGCCTCGTCCAGCAGGCGGTCGAGCGCTGCCACGACGTCGAGCGTGGCAGCATGGCCGATCGATCGGCCGTCCGCCGCCATGCGGTCGTGCTCGCAGCGATTGCGGCGGCCGCGGCGCTGGTCGTCGCGCTGGGCCCGGCGTATCTCCGGCACGGTCTCTCCGCCTTGTTGATCATTTCGCGCAGCGCTGAAGCGGCCAGCCCGTATCGCATTGAAGTCGCGCCCGGCAGCACGAAAGTGCCGCGCGGCGCCGATCAGGCGATTCGCGCGAAGCTCGTCGGCTTCACGTCGAAGGACGTCGGCGTCATGATGCGCTCGTCGCCGGGTGCGCCATTCGAGCGCGTGCCGCTCGTCGCCGCAACCGCGTCGGGCGACAACGGCGCCCCGGGCACGTTCGAGGGCATGCTGTTCCATCTCGAGAAGGCGACCGACTATTACGTCGAATCGAACGGGGTGCGCTCGCCGATGTTCACGTTGTCGGTCGTGGATCTTCCGACGGTGTCGAAGCTCGATCTCGAGTATCACTTTCCTGCCTACACCGGCCTCGCGCCGCGCAAGGTGGAGGACGGCGGAGACGTGGCGGCGATTCGCGGAACCGACGTGCAGCTGCGCATCACGGCGACAATGCCCGCGCCGGGCGGAAAGATTCTGTTGAATGACGGCGCGACCGCTGCGCTGGCGACCCAGGGTGATGGCACGTTGACCGGCGCGTTCAAGATCGATCGTCAGGGCTTCTATCGGATCGAGCTGACCGGCCCGCACGGTGAGAAAGTGGACGCGTCGCCGCAGTATACGATCGACGTCATCGACGATCAGGCGCCCGCCGTGCGCTTCACGAAGCCCGGTCGCGACTCACAGGCGAGTCCGGTCGAGGAGCTCTTTCTCGAGGCCGCGGCGGACGACGACTATGGCGTCAAGTCGTTGCAGATGTTTTATTCGGTCAATGGCGCGGCGCCGAAAACCGTCAACCTGTTCGGCGGCGGCAAGCCGTTGCCCGAAGTGAGCGCGGGCCACACAATTTATCTGGAAGAGCTCGGGCTCAAGCCGGGCGACTTCGTCTCGTACTACGCGAAGGCGACCGATACCGATGTCGTCCAGGGGCCCAAGACGTCGACCAGCGATATCTATTTCGTCCAGATCCGCCCGTTCCGCAAGGACTACAAACCCGCGCAGTCGATGGGCGGCGGCGGGGGTGGCGGCGGGGGCCAGCAGGTGGGCGAGCTGTCGCGGCAGCAGCGCGAAATCGTGGCGGCCACCTTCAATATTGTCCGCGACAAGGCGAAGACGAAGCCCGAAAAGTACCGCGAGAACGTGGTGTTCCTCAACCTCGCGCAGGCGAAACTGCGTGAGCAGGTCGAAGAGCTGATGGGCAAGTTGAAAGCCCGGCTCAGCGTCGTCGATCCCGCGTTCAACAAGATTGCCGAAGTGCTGCCGAAGGCCGCCGAGGAAATGAAGGCGGCTGAAAACGACCTGAAAGCCGTGAAGCCTGATAGTGCGCTGTCGCCCGAGCAGCGCGCGCTGAAGCTGCTGCAGGACGCGGAGCAGCAGTACGAGATGCAGGTCGCGATGCAGAACGGCGGCGGCGGGGGCGGCGGTCAGAGCCAGATGGCCGAGGACCTCGCCGATCTGTTCGAGCTCGAGCTGGACAAGCTTGCCAATCAGTACGAGATGCAGCAGCGGGCGATGCAGCAGACCGGCGATCACCAGGTCGACGAGCTCGTGGAGAAACTGAAGGAGCTCGCGCGCCGGCAGCAGCAGGAAATCGAGCGCCAGCGCCGCCTCGCGCAGGCGGGCCAGAATTCGCCGGGGAACGCGGGCGCCAACCAGCGGGCGATCGCCGACGAGCTCGAAAAGGCTGCGCGCCAACTGCAGCAGCTGTCGCGCGACGAGCAGCGCCAGGAGCTTCGCGATGCGATGCGGCGCATGCAGGAGGCCGCGGACGCCATGCGTCGCGCGGCGGCGAACGGATCGCGGGACGGCGGCGCCCAGGCGTCCGACGCGCTGAACAAGCTGCGCGACGTGCAGCAGAAGCTCGAACGCAACCAGTCGGGCCGGGGCGACCGCGACATTCAGCACGCACTGCGTCAGGCGGAAGAGCTCGCGAAAGAACAGAAAGACGTCGCGTCGGACGTCAATGGCCTCGAGCAGGCGGGTGACGGGCGTCAGGCGCGCGCGCAGCAGCTCGCCCAGCGCAAGGACGCGATGGACGCGAAAGTGGCCGACCTGCAGCAGCAGCTCGAAAAACTGGCCAACGAGACGCGTCGCGATCAGCGCGAGGCGTCGCGCAAGCTGGACGAAGCCGCCGGAAGCATCCGCGACAAGAAAATCCGCGAGATGATCCGCTACTCGAAGAACACGCTCAGTGGCTCGGCCACGCAGTACGCACGAGGGATGGAAGAGACGATCACGCGCTGCAGAAGAAAATCGGCGATGCCGCCTCCGCGATGGGCAAGGCGTCGCAGCAGGATACGCTGGCGCGCGCCGCCGACAAGACGCGCGACCTGGTGCGCGGCATCGAGTCGCTCGATCAACGCATGCGCGAGCGCTCGCAGAACGGCCGGAACCAGAACGGTCAGCGGTCACAGAACGGGCAGCAGGCGTCGAATGGGCAGGATTCGAAACAGGGCTCACAGGGGTCTCAAGGATCTCAAGGCTCTCAGAGTGCGCAAGGTTCACAAGGTTCCGAAGGCTCACAAGGTTCGCAGGGGGCTGAGGGATCGAATGCGCAAGGCGGCCGGAATGGCGGACGTGCGGCCGGCGGGTGGACGAACGGATCGCCGAACGGCCCGTACGGCGGCGGCGACGCGCGGAACTGGGGCGGCTACTACGGCGGCTGGAACCCCGACGACGTCCGTCAATGGCGTCGTGAGTACCGCGAATGGGCGAATGACGCTGAGGGGCTGCGACGCCAGCTGCAGGCGAGCGGCGTCAACCCCCGCGACCTCGACGACATCATCCGCGACCTTCAGAAGTTCGACAACGATCGGCTGTACGTCGATCCGCGCGGACTGGAGCTCCTTCAGGCTGCGGCGATCGACAAGCTGAAAAAGTTCGAGTTCGGCTTGCGCCGGAAGGCGGACACGAACAACGAATCGCTGTCGCTTTCCGGATCCGATCAGGTCCCCGAAGGATTCCGTCAGGCCATTGAGGAGTACTACCGATCGCTGGCGAAGAAACAACAGCGGTGAAGTGATTGTTCTTTCTCGCGGTGATGCAGCCCAGCCTCACCTGCAATGGCACGCTCATCATGCGACAGATCCTGTGTGTTGTCGCCTGCTCCTGCTCCGCCGTCCTGGCGGCCGCCGTTTCGCTGCCACGGTCCCGACCGGAACGCGCGCAAGGCCGACATGCGTCTCGACATTCGCGAGGAAGCGGTCAAGCCGACGCGCTCGGGACACGTGCCGATTGTTCCCGGCGACCCGGACAAGAGCGAGATCATCACGCGCATCTTCTCGACCGGCGCCAGCGTGATGCCGCCCAAGTCGGCTCATAAAGAGCTGACACCTGCACAAAAAGACATCATCCGCCGATGGGTGGCTGAAGGCGCGGTCTACGAAGGACACTGGGCGTTTCAGCCGGTCAAGCGCCCGCCGCTTCCAGAGGCCGCCGATCGCTCGCGGATCAGGAACCCGATCGATCA
>QHWF01000542.1 GCA_003222455.1 Acidobacteriota bacterium | reverse complement strand
CGGCTGGCCCTCGCTGCCGACCCGTTCGCGTGGCCGCCGGCCGCCGATGCCGGCAGGCGCGCCCGCAGTCGGGATCCAAGCGGCAGGACGACGTGGTCGAGCGGTCTTGCGGAAGACGTGATGAGAGCACTGCGCAGGCCCGCCGAGGATCGGGACGAGGCCGAACGCACCGCGCTGCGCGACTACTTGATCTTTTCGAATCCCGAGAGTGCGCCGCTGTACCGGGAGATTCAGTTGCTCGAGACCGAGCGCGGCCTGCTCGACGTGTCGGTTCCGCGAGTGGTCACGACCGTGTCG
>QHWF01000543.1 GCA_003222455.1 Acidobacteriota bacterium | reverse complement strand
ACAAGGAGCCGGTCGAGAGCAATTTTTATCTCGATGGCAGTCTGAAGACCGATATCAAACCCGGCGACGGCCTCGTCGTCGCCAGCGGCGCCAATCCGGATCGCGAGACGTATTCCGTGACACTGAGGCCTGGCGCCGGCACGTGGCATCAACTCGGGATTGAAGTCGTGCAGGATGAGAGTTTGCCCGGCGCCCGGTACGCCCGCGGTGCAGACCGGTTTCTGCTGAGCGAGGTCGAGGCGGAACTGGTGGAGGACGGTCAGCCGTCGCGCCGGCTGCAGTTCGCGATGGCGACCGTCAACGACAATCCGCCATCGGTCCCCTCC
>QHWF01000541.1 GCA_003222455.1 Acidobacteriota bacterium | reverse complement strand
ACGATTCAACCTGGTTCGATCGCGCCGGAAACTTCCACAGCGATCAATTGCACGTCGTCGAACGGTTTACGCGGACGAGCCCGGATCTGCTGTCGTACGAGGCGACCATCGAAGACCCGACGGTGTTCACGCGGCCATGGAAAATCAGCATGCCGCTGTATCGTCGTGTGGAGAAGACCGCGCAGTTGATGGACTTCAAGTGCGTCGAGTTCGTCGAAGAGCTGACCCCGCGCCAGTGGAATAAAAGTGGGTCGGGTGGGAACAGAAGCGCACAGAAAGGGACCGATTTGATGTATCGACGTGTGTCTGCTGCCGCTGCGTTGATTGGCGGCATGGTGGTCATGGCTTCCGCGCAGACATCGAGCCGGATTCCGCGCCTCCCGGACGGCAAGCCGGACCTGCAAGGGATGTACGACCTGGCCATGCTCACACCAGTCGAGCGGCCGGCCGGACTGCCAGCGGTGCTCAGCGACGAGCAGGCGGCGACATTGGAGAAGCAGGCGCTGGAGGCGGGGCGCAGCGGCGCCCTGCCGATTGACGGCAATCGCACCGCACCACCCAAAGGCGGTGACGGATCGGTCGGGCCGGCGGGGAACGTCGGCGGCTATAACACGTTCTGGCTCGACAGGGGGACGCACTACAGCACCGTGGACGGTCAGAAACGATCCTCGATTGTGGTGGATCCGCCCGACGGACGGGTGCCCGCACTCTCGCCGGAGGCGCGTCAGCGCAGCACGGCCGCACGATCCGCGTATCAGCGGCAGACGTCCGACCAGACCGAAAGCACCGATCCCGGCCTCGAGCCGGCCGGCGCCTACGACGACCCCGAGCGGCGGCCGCTGGGCGAGCGCTGCGTGCTCGGATTCGGATCGACGTCCGGACCGCCCATCCTGCCGAACTACTTCTATAACAATCTCCATCAGATCGTGCAGACGCCGGATACGGTCATGATCCTCACCGAGATGGTCCACGATGCGCGCATCGTCCGGTTGAACGCGCAACATGCGCCCGCGCACGTCCGCAAATGGCTGGGCGACTCGGTTGGTCACTGGGAAGGCGACACGCTGGTGGTCGAAACGACGAATTTCAGCGCCAAGACACGTTTCCGCGGATCCACGGACAACCTGAAGGTCACCGAGTACTTCACCCGCGTGGACGCGAACAGCCTGAAATACCGTTTCACCGTCGAGGATCCGACGACATGGGAAAGACCGTGGACGGGTGAGTATACGTGGCCGACCACGCAGGATCACCTCTACGAATACGCGTGCCACGAGGGCAATTACGCGATGGAGAATATCCTCCGCGGTGCGCGCCTGCGCGAAGCGGAGGAGATCAGGAAAACCAAACAGTAATAGAGGTGACCGTCATGCGGACGAAGATAACCACGCTTCTCGCGGGTCTCGGGTTGGTCGCGACGGCTCTCACCCCGGCGCTCGCGCACCACGCGTTCGGCGGCGAGTTCGATCCGAACAAGCCGGTGCTGCTGAAAGGCAAAATCACGAAAATCGAGTGGGTGAATCCACATGCCTGGATCCACCTCGAAATCCAGAAAACGGACGGTGCGGTGGCGTGCGAGTTCACTCCCAATGCGAAATGCGAGGAGTGGATGGTCGAAGGCGGGACGCCGAACACATTGCTTCGCCGTGGCATCACCAGGGACACGCTGACGCGCGGAACCGAGATCGTGGTCGACGGGTACCAGACGAGAGACCATTCACTGGCGCGCGCGCACGGCCGGAACGTCACCTTCCCCGACGGTCGCAAGCTGTTCCTTGGTTCGTCCGGCACCGGTGCGCCGGTCGACGGGGCCGATCCGGTCGAAGGTCGCGGGCGCGGGCGCGGGCGCGGGGGCAACAACTAAAAACGGGAACTGACGCTCCAGGGTGCCTTGAACTGACGCTTCAAGGTGCTTCGCGCTGACGCTCCGGCGTGCTTCGAGCTGACGCTCCCAGGGTGCTGCCCATGCGTGAACGAACGTTGCTGCTCTACGCCGCGGCCGCAGTGGGCATCGCGGGCCTGTCGCTGATTGCCGCAACCGGTCAGTCCGGTGTTCCTGCGAAGAAAGCGACGACAGCCGCGATCCCGCGACTCGCGGACGGCCATCCGGATCTGCAGGGCACGTACGACCTCGCCACGCTGACGCCGGTCGAGCGGCGGGCCGGCATGCCGCTCGTCCTCTCAGACACCGAGGCCGCCAGGCTCGAACAGGAAGTCGCGCAGCGAACGGATGCCCTCGCGGCACCCATCAAAGGCGATCGCGACGCGCCGCCGAAAGGCGGCGATGGATCGCCCGGCCCGTACGGCAATGTGGGCGGGTACAACAATTTCTGGCTGGAACCCGGCTCGCATTACACAGTCCTGGATGGTCAGCCGCGCGCCTCGCTCGTCATCGATCCACCCGACGGCCGCGTGCCGGCGCTGACGCCCGGCGCGCGACAACGCCGCAGCACCAGCGATTACTCGCCGCGACCCACGTCTGATCAGGCCGCTCGCGAGGACGACCCTGGCTTTGAAGGGCCCACCGCGTACGACGATCCCGAGATCCGTCCCCTCGCTGAACGCTGTCTGCTCGGATTCAGCTCGACTTCGGGACCGCCGATCCTGCCCACGTATTTCTACAACAACCTCCATCAGATCGTGCAGTCGCCCGATTCCGTGATGATCCTCACCGAGATGGTCCACGATGCGCGCATCATCCGCATGAACGCGCAGCACGCGCCGAAGAACGTCCGGAAATGGCTGGGCGACTCGGTTGGTCACTGGGACGGCGACACGCTCGTCGTCGATACGACGAACTTCACCGACAGGACCCGCTTCCGTGGATCCACCGACAATCTGCACGTGATCGAACGTCTCATCCGGATGGATGCCAGAACGCTTCGATATCAGTTCACGATTGACGACCCCGCGACCTGGACGAAGCCGTGGACCGGCGAGTACGCGTGGCCGATGACCGACAGCCGGATTTACGAATACGCCTGCCACGAAGGGAATTACGCGCTGGGCAACATCCTGCGCGGCGCAAGACAGAAGGAACGGGATGAGCGGGGGAAGAACTAGTGCAATTCAGAATTCTAAATTCTGAATTCTGAATTTCCTATCCCGAGAACCCAATCCAACGCCCTCCTGCGCCAACGCCGAACCATAACGACAACGAGACAAGCGCAACCACCTTGTACCAGATTGGCTGGACGCGCGATTCGTCGGCCAGCGTGATTTTCCGACGTACCGTGAAGCTGAACGTCATCGCCAGCGCGAGCGATGAGATCTTCACCCAGAAGGGCGTGCTGTAATAGCACTTCACCGCTTCGGACAGAAACAGCGCCACGCCGGTGACGAGCATCACGATCAGGCTGCCGACGAACCACGGATAGGCACTCCGCGCGACTTCCGGAATCGACTGCCGCCGGAGACCGAGGCCGAGCAGCCGCAGGTCGACCACCAGTACCGCGCCGCCAATCGCGGCGAGCCCGAGGAGGTGCACCGACTCAATCGCTGCGAACGCCCACAACGACGACCGGATCGCGTTTCCGATTGTCGTCGCCTCGCACCATTGGAAAAACGGGAACAACACGTTTCAACCCCCAGTTCCAGCGCTCGACGGCGTCAGGTCAAAGCACCCTACTGCGCCAGCTCAAAGCACTCTGCAGCGTCAGGTTCAAAGCACCCTACTGCGTCAGTTCAAAGCACTCTGCAGCGTCAGGTTCAAAGACGTTCCAGCGTCAGTTCAAAGCCCCCCTGCGCAGCTCCGTCATTTCGGGTAACTATCGCATCCGGCCGCCCAGACAATGAACGCGGGCTGCGGCTTGTCGCAGTCGAACCAGTTGTACGCAATCATCCGGCCGGTGACGATGATAGCGGCCCAGAGCACGAGTGATGCAGTGCCGGCCACGCGAGCCGCTCGCGGCGGCACCCGATCGAGATCCCAGGCCGACACACTGCGCCAGATTCGCGCGTGGAAGACCCACGCGTTCAGCCCCGCCAGCACCAGCAGCATGAGTTTCGTGCGGAACCAGACGCTGTGATACGAGCGCACCGGTATCGCGTAGAAAAGCAACACGCCGGTGCACACCATGATCGCAAAACCGAATCCCATCCAGGGCAGGAGCCGCCGCGCGACTTCCGACACCGGAACGCGCCGGAGCGTGACACCCATGAGCCGGAGATCGAGGATCGACGCGAGACCGACGAAGACGCACAAGGTCAGCACGTGCACCGATTCGACCATCGGGTACAGGTACAGCGACTCGTGAAGCGCAATGCTGCCCGGCGTGCTCGCGAGCCAATCACAGAATGACGTCATCCCAGGAGCCCCGTCAAAGGATGCGGGACGCGAAACCACTCTCGGCCTGTTCGTGGCCAAATACGCCACTGGATACCCTGACGCTGCTCACGGCACGATGCGGCTCGACAGCGCCCTTCCGGCGAACCCGTAACGGCCAGCCCGGCGATCGCCCGGGCCCGGGGGCCACGCGCACAGCCGCACCCGGTACGGTGCCCCTACTCCACGGTGGGCTGATACACTACGCCAATGCGCCTCCTGGCTCTGCTGATTCTAGCCCTCCAACCGGTCGCAACCATGAGCGAGATCATGGTGAACACGATCTATCCCGCGTCCGACGCGGTCTTCTACATTTCGACGCGGATGCCGTCGAACGACACCGAATGGAAGGCGCTCGAAACGAAGACCGTCGCGCTCGCCGAAGCCGCCGCGGCAATGACGACGCCGATGTACTTCCGGGATCGGGATCGATGGATGGCTGACGCACGGCTGCTGATTGAAGCGAGCAACGCGGCGGTCGCGGCCGCGAAGCGCCGCGACGCCGGCGCGCTCGTCGAGCTGAACGACGCGTTGTACACCTCGTGCGTGCAATGTCACCAGCATTATCGACTGAATTACGGCCGGAGGGCGGCGTCATCCGCTCCAGCGGCGCAGACGCCGAACCTGGAAGGCATCTGGAGCTTTGCCACGCTCACGGGGTTCGAGCGCCCGGCCGAGTTCGCCGGGAAGGCGGAATTGACCAGCGAGGAAGCGACGGCGTACGAGCGGCGCCTGATGGACCAGAACAATCGCGACCGGCGCAATACGTCCGCCGAGGCCGACCTGGGCGGCGCGTACAACGAGTTCTGGTGGGACCGCGGCACCCACCTCGCCACGGTCCGCGGCAAGACGCTCACCGCCTTGATCGTCGATCCGAAGGATGGCCACGTCCCGGCTTTGACGCCCGAGGCGCAGCAGCGGGCGCAGCGCCGGGCCGCGGATCGACGGGACCACCCGGCCGATGGTCCGGAAACCCGCTCACTCGGCGAACGGTGTCTGATGTTCAACGCCGGGCCGCCGATGGTGTCGGGGCCGTACAACAATTACGTGCAGATTCTTCAGTTTCCCGACCACATGATCATCCTGAACGAAATGATCCACGACGCGCGCATCG
>QHWF01000540.1 GCA_003222455.1 Acidobacteriota bacterium | reverse complement strand
TGCACATTCTCGAGCACGGCCGCACGGCGCGACTCGACATCGACTACGCCATTTTCCAGCCGGATTTACGCGAGCGCTGTCAGGTCGTCCTCGCCCTGCACAAGGACGGCATCGAGGACGTGTGCCGGTACATCACACGCGATCTCGTGTTCGATGCCGGCCAGCGCTCGCGCGGGACGATCCGCCTGACGGTTCCTCGACTGACGTTGACGGACGGGTCGTACGCCGTCACGGTGATGATCGCCAAGGAAGGCTATTACGACACCGACCAGGCCGTGTTCTATTCCATCAACCCGTCGGTGTATTGCTGCGTCTCCCGGCTGTTCGACGTGTCGGTCGTGGGATCCGGCCTGATCGGCAAGGGAACGCGGCACGTCCTGGACGCTCGGTGGACGCTCCGATGATGGAGCTCCAGGAAGAACTGCATCTGGACTTTCCGCGCTGCCTCGAGGCGGATTTCCCCGAGGATGTGCCGCGCGCGCGTGACGCATTCGAGTCGATCGCCGCCGCGATCGCCGGCAGCGATTTCACGTCGCTCGCGCGGCGTTCGCCGGCGTTGACCGGCTTCGACTGGCTCGGATATCTCCGCTGCAGCCTCGCGCGCATGGTGCACGCGGCCGCGGCCTTGCGGCGTCGCGGTGTGGTCTCCGGGCGCCTGCTCGACTACGGATCGTATTTCGGGAACTTCGCCCTGATGTTTGCGCGCGCCGGGTTTTCCGTTGACGCCGTCGACTCGTACCGCGCGTACGAAGGCGCGTTCGACGGTCCGAAGCGCGTCCTCGCAGAATCCGGCGTGCGCCTGCTCGATTTCGACGAGGTGGGCTACGGGCTCGCCGGCATCGACGCGAGCTACGACGTCGTGCTGTGTCTGGGTGTGATCGAGCATGTTCCGAGCTCGCCGCGGCCGCTCCTCGACACCCTCGATCGCGTCCTGGCGCGCGGCGGGCTGCTCGTACTCGACACGCCGAACCTCGTGCACCTGTACAACCGGCAGAAGTTTGCCCGCGGCGAGACCGTGCTCGCCGACATCCAGGCCCAGTACGAAACCGAGCTGCCGTTCGAAGGCCACCATCGCGAGTACACGATCCCCGAGCTGGTGTGGATGCTGCGCCGCATCGGGCACCAGCGGATTTCCGTGGAGGCGTTCAACTACAGCTCCTATGCGCTCGGCACCCTGTCCGCGCGTGACGTGCACAATCATTGGAACATGGTCCGCGATCCGACGATGCGCGAATACCTCATGACCGTATCGGCCAGGCCTTCGGCGGGCGCGGCCGGCGAACCGGACGCGAGCGACTGGCGGACCCTCATCGAAGACCCGGAGCAGTCGTGGCTCCGGGCACTTCCCGCGGTCATGGCGGATCAACCGGCGCAGGTCGACGTCGACCGTGAATTACAGCTGGTCAAGATGCAGGACGAAATCAACCGCCGCGACGCCGAACGCGCCGCAGTTCAGCACGAAGTGAACGTCCGGGACGAGATGCTTCGGGATCTGCACGAGCGCTTCGTTCACGAAGTCCAGCGGCGCGACGAAATCATCGATCGCCTGAGGCGAGAGCAGGACTGGATGCGGCGCGGCTGGCGGCGATTCGTCGTGCGGCCACCGCAGGGGACTTAACTAAACATGTGCGGCATCGTTGGTTCATTCAAACCAGGCGCGGCGGGCTCTGACCCCGACGTCGTGGCTCGGATGCGCGATCGGATGAGCCACCGCGGCCCTGACGGACTGGGCATCTGGACAACCCAGGATCACAGCTGCACGTTCGGCCATCGCCGGTTGTCGATCATCGACGTGTCGGTCAACGCCAACCAGCCGATGGTGAACGACGACGCGACCGTCGCGCTCGTGTTCAACGGCGAGATCTACAACCACGCGGACATCCGCAAGGAGCTGGAAGCCCTCGGGAAGTACTCCTGGCACACGGATCACTCCGACACCGAGATGATGCTGCATGCCTACGAAGAGTGGGGGCTCGACTGCGTGAAGCGCTTCTACGGGATGTTTGCGTTCGCCGTCTACGACGGACGCGATCCGGGCCGGCCCGCGGTGCATCTCGTTCGCGACCGTGTCGGCATCAAACCGCTCTACCTCACGAAAACGCCGGCCGGTGAATGGCTGTTCGCCTCTGAGATCCGCGCCTTGCTTTCTCACCCGCAGGTCTCGGCCGAGATGGACCGGACCGCCTTCTGGCATTACCTGACGTTCATCGTCGCGCCGGCCCCGCTGACGATGTTTCGTGGCGTGTTCAAGATTCCGGCCGGCCATCGAGTGACGATCGACTGGCGCGGTCAGGCCACCACGACCGGGTGGTGGGACTGTGATCCCGGCCGATCGCGGCTCCTGTCGGAGCAGGACATCAGCGAGCCCGAGGCAGTCCAGGAACTGACGCGCCTCCTGAAGCAGTCGATCGCCAGGCGAATGGTGTCGGACGTGCCGTTCGGCGTGCTGCTGTCGGGGGGCGTCGATTCGTCATTGAACGTCGCGCTCATGAGCGAGTTGATGACCCGGCCGGTCACGACGTTCACGATCGGGTACGAAGGCAAGGAGAGCTACAACGAGTTTCAGTTCGCCCGCCGCATCAGTGCGCGCTACCAGACGGATCATCACGAAACTTTCATCAACGCCGAGGAAGCGCAGAATTTTCTCCCGCTGCTCGTGCGCCTGCAGGATGAACCGATCGCCGACAACGTGTGCATCCCGCTGTATTTTCTCGCCCGGCTGGTGAAGCAGAGCGGGACGACCGTCGTCCAGGTGGGCGAAGGCGCAGACGAGAACTTCCTCGGCTACTGGTGGTGCGAGCACTATCGACAGAAGTACGAATCGATCTACCGCCCGACTCGAAACGGTGTGCACGGCTGGCGCCGGTGGCTGCCGGCGTTGAAGGCGCGCACTCCAGGTTTCAGCGGCGAAGATCTTGAAATCCAGCGGCGCGCCGAATCGGGACAGGAGCTGTTCTGGGGCGGAGCTGTCTGCTGGTGGGGCGAGATGCGCAATCGTCTCACGCCACGCCGGGACTCGTTCGTCCAGCCGGTCGATTGCCCGGTCAACGGCCTGCTCCCCGAAGCGCTGACCACGCTCGACAGTCACGATGTCGTCAAACACTACGTCGGCTCGCTCAACGGTCATCTGAGTGAGCCGGACGTCCTTCAGAAGATCCCGTATCTCGAGATGAAGCTACGCCTTCCAGAGCATCTGCTGATGCGAGTCGACAAGCTCACGATGGCGCATGCCGTGGAAGCGCGGGTTCCGTTTCTCGACCATGACGTTGTCGATTTCGCCACGCGGCTGCCGCCCTCCTACAAGCTGCGGGACGGCGTCGGCAAGCGGATCTTGAAGAAGGCGGCGGAGCCATACATCGATCACGATCTGATCTATCGACGCAAGCAGGGGTTCGGCGCGCCCATGGAAGAGTGGTTTCGCGAGGCCGACTTCGGACGGCGGAGTCTCACGGCATTCGATCGATCGCAATTGGCAAAGGACGGGTTCTTCGACAAGGACTATTTCCGAGGGTTGCTCGAGGCCCAGATACGCGGGTCGGGTGGCCACAGCTTTCAGCTGTGGACCGTGCTGAACGCGGTGTTGTGGCATGCGTCATGGCTGGAAGGGCGGGAGGACTGCTTTTGATCGTCCTGCGCCGGCTCTCCGGTTTGCCATTCGCACGGTTCGGCGATCTTTCGATAATCATCGTCGCGACGGCCGGGTTGATGTTCTTCTGGTCGCAGTACTCATATCTCTCCGGGCTGTCGTGGTGG
>QHWF01000539.1 GCA_003222455.1 Acidobacteriota bacterium | reverse complement strand
ACGGCGCGTACTGCGCCGTCGGTTGGTCTGAGCCGGGGTCCGGGTCCCCCGTATAGTCTCCTCTAGGCGCGCGCAGCGCGCCTGCGAGGGAGCGGAGCGGGGCGCAGGGGCCCCGCGAGCGACCGAGCCGGGGTGTGGGGCGGAGCCCCACGTAAGATTGACGGGTGCGGTGGCTCGGAAGTATAAGCCTGACATCGTGCCCACCATCAACGAATTGTTCTCGCTGACCGGCCGTGTCGCCATCGTCACCGGCGGATCACGCGGTCTGGGCCGGGAAATGGCGGAGGGGCTGGCGGAGGCCGGCGCCTCGTTGATGCTGTGCGCACGCCGGCCGGAGTGGCTGACGCCGACCGTCGAAGAGATGCGCGCCAGAGGCTTTCGCGTCGAGGCCATGGTGTGCGACGTGGCACAGCCTGCCGACGTGCAGGCGGTGGTCGATCGCACGATTGCCACCCTCGGCAAGGTCGATATCCTGGTGAACAACGCCGGTGTGACCTGGGCGGCGGAACCCGAGGACATGCCGCTCGACAAGTGGCAGAAGGTGGTCGACATCAACCTGACCGGTGCGTTTTTGTTTGCGCAGGCCGCGGGCCGCGACATGTTGACCCGCCAGTGGGGCCGGATCATCAACGTCGCGTCGATTTCAGGGCTGCAGGCGTCGGTCAAGGGACCGCATTACGCGCCGTATGCGGCGACCAAGGCCGGCTTGATGGGACTGACGCGCGAGCTCGCCGCCTCGTGGGGCCGCCAGAACATCCGCGTCAATGCGATTGCGCCCGGGTTCTTCCACTCGCGGCTCGCCGACGCCGCGATCGAGCTGTCGGAGCCGGCCATCAAAGCCACCAGTCCAATCCCGCGCGTCGGGAACGCCGGCGAGCTCAAGGGCGTCGCGGTGTTCCTGGCGGCCGATGCGTCCAACTACATCACCGGGCAGACGATTGTCGTCGACGGAGGACGGACCATCGCGTGAGCGATCATTCCGCGTACGCGGGGCGGCCCTGGCTCGAACACTACGACTACTGGGTCCGCGCGCATCTGACCTATCCGGGTCGATCGCTGGCCGACCTTCTGGCCATCACCGCGGTCGAGCGCCCCGACCGTCCGGCGACGCAGTTTCTCGGCGCGCAGTTGACGTTTCTCGATCTCAAGCGCCGGTCGGACGCGCTCGCCGCCTCGCTCGGAGCGTTGGGCATCGTCAAAGGGGATCGCGTCGGCATCATGCTGCCCAATTGTCCGCAGTACATCATCGCCGCGTTTGCGGTGCTGCGGCTCGGCGCGGTCGTGGTGAACATCAACCCGAGCTACACCGCGCGCGAGTTCCTGACGCTTGCCACCGATTCCGGCATGCGCAGCATCGTGACGCTGGACGCCCTTGCGCCGCTCGTCCTCGGGAGCCGTGCGCAAACGGCCATCGAACACGTGATTGTGACGTCACTGGCTGAGTACTCGGGCGACGCTGCTGCGGTGCCGCGCGTGGAAAGTACACTGGCGTTTACGGATCTGATCACTCCGTCCCGGGTCCGTCCCCAGTCCGTCCCTGCTGCGTCCCCCGCGCTGCCGCGGGTATCTATCGCGCCCGACGACCTGGCCGTTCTCCAATACACCGGCGGGACGACCGGGTCGCCGAAGGGCGCGATGCTCACGCACGGCAACATCTGGGCAAACGTCGTCCAGACCGAATCGTGGACGAATCCGGCTTACGTGCTCAACGGCAACGAGCGGTATCTCGTTGTCATCCCGTACTTCCACATCTACGCGTTTACCGTCTGCATGATGGTCGGCCTTCGCATTGGCGCGCTGCAGATCATTCATCACCGGTACGATCCCGAGCAGGTGCTGACGTCGATCCGCGACTTCGTCCCGACCTACTTCCCGGCGGTCCCGACCGTATTCGTGTCGCTGCTCAGTCATCCGAAGGTCAGTGAGTACGGGCTCGATCGTGTCCGCCTGTTCAACAGCGGCGGCGCGCCATGTCCGGTCGAAGTGCTGGAAGAATTCGAGCGGCGCATCGGCCGGCCGCTGAACGAAGGCTACGGGTTGTCGGAAACATCGCCCGTCACCCACTCGACATCACAGCTCGCGTTCCGCAAACTGGGCTCGATCGGACTGCCCTTTCCCGACACCGACATGAAGATCGTCGATGTCGACACTGGCACCCGCGAGCTGCCGATCGGCGAAGCCGGGGAGTTGTGCGTCTCGGGACCGCAGGTCATGCGCGGCTATTGGAACAAGCCGGACGAGAGCGCCACCGCGCTCCGCCGCGGCGCGGACGGGCGCATCTGGTTTCACACCGGCGACATCGCGCGGATGGACGAGGACGGCTACACCTCGATCGTGCAGCGGAAAAAGGATCTGATCATCGTCGACGGGTACAACGTGTATCCGTCGGAAGTCGAGGCGGTCCTCTACGCCCATCCCTCGGTGAGGCTCGCCGCCGTAATTGGCGTGCCAGATACGTATCACGGCGAGATCGTGAAGGCCTGTATCGCCTTCAAACCCGGCGCCTCCGCGACCGCGGAGGACCTGATCGCGCATTGCTGCACCGGTCTGGCGGAGTACAAAGTGCCGAAGCTCGTTGAAATCCGTGAGACCCTGCCGATGAGCGCGGTCGGCAAGATTCTCTATCGCATTCTCCGCGACGAGCACGGCTCCGCGACGAGCGCGCCATTGCCCGATCCAGCCGGTTCCGCAACCCACACATCATGACGCTCATTGACACACGCCAGGGCCTCAGCGGCATCGACTATTTTCGCAGGATGCTGGCGGGCGAGCTGCCGCCGCCGGCCATGCTCGATCTGTTCGCTATCCGCCTGGTCGAAGTCGATCCCGGCCGGGTCGTGTTCACGGCAACGGCGGAAGAACGCTTCTACAACGGCACCGGCGTCGCTCACGGCGGGTTTGCGGCGACGCTGCTCGACACGGCGCTGGGCTGCGCGATCAATTCAACGATGCCCGTCGGCCGCCGTTTCACCACGCTGGAGCTGAAGATCAACTTGACGCGTCCGCTCACCAGAGAGGCCGGTCTCCTTCGATGCGAGGCATCTGTCGTGCACGTCGGAAGCCGTACAGCCACGTCCGAAGGCCGCATCGTCGATCGAAACGGGAAGCTCTACGCTCACGGAACCACCACGTGCATCGTCGTCGAGCCGCCGCGCGGAACGCTGGAACCGTGAGAGTGTGAAGTCTGAAGTCTGAAGTCTGAAGTCTGAAGTCTGAAGTCTGAAGTTTGAACTCTGAAATCTGAACTCTGAAATCTGAACTCTGAAATCTGAACTCTGAAATCTGAACTCTGAAATGTACGCGTGAGTATTTATGTCCCTCATTCGGTACGACATCAGCGATAAGGTCGCGGTCATCACCATCGACAACCCGCCCGTCAATGCGTTGAGCCCTGCCGTGTGGGAAGGGATCGAGGAGGCGGTCGCACGTGCGAACGCCGACGCATCGGCAGAAGCCATCGTGCTGATTGGCGCCGGATCGACCTTCATTGCCGGCGCCGACATCAAGGTCTTCGACATCCTGAAGACCCGCGAGGATTCGCTGTCGCGATCGGCGCGCACCCATGCGCTGCTGAAACGGGTCGAGGACTCGCACAAGCCGCTCGTCGCCGCCATTCACGGCAACGCACTCGGGGGCGGCCTCTAGGTCGCACAAGCGTGCCACTTCCGCGTGGCCACTGGCGATGCCAGGGTCGGCCTACCCGAAGTGCTTCTGGGCATCATTCCCGGCGCAGGCGGCACGCAACGCCTTCCCCGACTGTGCGGAGTCGGGATGGCTCTGGAAATGAGCCTTCAGGGCAAACCGGTCCGATCTGCTGACTGGCGCCATCGCGTTCGCCCGATCGAAAGCGAATGCGCGCGCGATCCGGAAAACCCGCGACATCACGCTCGGTCCGGACCAGATCAAGGTCGGACTCGAAGCCTGTGCTGCTGCCCGCGTGTCACTCGCAAAAACCGCAAAAGGCCAGATGGCGCCAGACGCCGCCGTCAATGCCATCGAAGCCGGTCTGCAGCGTCCGTTCGACGAAGGATCGACCCGCGAACGCGAACTCTTCGCCGACTGCGTGGTGTCGACCGAGTCCAAAGCGCTCCGCCATCTCTTCTTTGCTGAACGCGAGGTGGCGAAAGTTCCAGCTGTCCCGAAAGATACGCGGGCAAAAGACATCACGCGTGCCGCGATCGTCGGCGCCGGCACGATGGGTGGCGGTATCGCAATGACGTACGCGAACGCGGGCATTCCGGTCCTGCTGAAGGAATTGGACGATGCGGCATTGCAGCGTGGACTCGCAACGATCCGCCGGAACTACGACGTCACGGTCTCGAAGGGCAAGATGACCGCCGCGCAGGTGGATCAGACGCTGGCGCTCATCACGCCGACCACCAGCTATGACGAGTTCGATCAGGTCGATATCGTGGTCGAAGCCGTGTTCGAGAACATGGACTTGAAAAGGACCACCTTTGGCGAGCTCGGCGCCGTGACGCGGCCCGATTGCGTTCTGGCTTCGAACTCCTCCACGCTCGACATTGACGAGCTCGGGCGCGCCAGCGCACGCCCGGCGCAGGTGCTCGGCCATCACTTCTTCAGCCCGGCGAACGTCATGAGGCTGCTCGAAATCGTCCGCGGCCGGAGCACGAACACGGACGTGATCGCGACATCGTTGAAGCTCGCAAAACGGCTCGGCAAAGTCGGGGTCGTGGTGGGCAACTGTTTCGGGTTCGTCGCCAACCGCATGCTCGCCTACTACATGCGCGAGGCGTATCTGCTGCTCGAAGAGGGCGCGAGTGTCGATCAGATCGATCGCGTGCTCACCGAATTCGGCCTGCCCGTCGGTCCGTTCGGGATGCAGGATATCGCCGGCATCGACGTCGGCGCGCGCATTCGCCAGTATCTGAAATCGATCGGGAAGAACCGCGCGGAAGGACCGCAGTCGGACATTCCCGATCGACTGTTCGAAATGGGACGGTACGGACAGAAGACGGGCGCTGGCTGGTACAAGTACGAGGCGCCCGGCAGCCGGACCCGTACACCCGATCCGCTGATCGAACAGCTCGCCGGGGAGGCGGCGGCCAGGCGCGGGATCACACGCCGATCGATCGCCGACGACGAGATTGTCGCGCGCATCACGACTGCGCTCGCCAACGAGGGAGCGCGCGTGCTCGAAGAAGGCTATGCCACCCGGGCCGGCGATATCGATGTCATCTACGTCTACGGTTTCGGCTTCCCGCGCCATCGCGGCGGCCCGATGTTTTACGCCGATACCGTCGGCCTCGACGTCGTGCTGTCGCGCGTGAAGGAATACCGTTCCCGCTTCGGCGATTATTGGGAGCCGGCGCCGCTCCTCGAGCGATTGGCCGCTGAAGGACGTGGATTCTATTCGGAAGCGGCGGTCCACCAGATGTAAGGCACCGGAAGAGTGCGACCGTCGTTCGTTCAGACGTGCCAGAACGCCATGATCGAGATCACCGACGTCTCCGCCCTTCGCGCGCGTCTGGGCGACGAAATCGCCGTCAGCGATTGGCTGCCAATCACGCAGGAGCGCATCCAGCAGTTCGCCGACGCGACCGGCGATCATCAATGGATTCATCTCGACGTCGAGCGCGCGGCACGGGAATCGCCGTTCAAGACAACGATCGCGCACGGGTTCCTGACGTTGTCGCTCGTGAGCGTGTTGCTGCGCGATGCCATCCGAATCGGTGGCCTGCGCCTCGCCGTGAACTGTGGCCTGAACCGCGTGCGCTTTACCTCGCCGGTTCCTGCCGGTTCGCGTGTCCGTGCGCGGATCGCTCCGGCCTCGGTCGGCGACGTCGCCGGAAGCACGCAGGTGATCTGGACCGTGACGATCGAGCGCGAAGGCGGCGACAAGCCGTGCTGCGTCCTCGAGTGGATCGTTCGTTACTACGTCCACTAGACATCTTCTAAAGTCGATGTCTGTGCGATTGAGACAAGTGTTCGGCTTTAGAAGCTGTCTTAGTTGCGGCCCGAAGGGCCGCCTAGAAGATTCGCTCGCCCCGGCGGGGCTCAGTTGTACTCGGCGGTTTGAGGCGAAGCTGGGCTCACGGCTTGTGGCTTTGAACCTGCTCAGAAAATCGTCGTGCAAGTGTACCGACGAGAGTTAACAGGCCGTGAACGGAGCAACTCGCTGCCCAACGGACTTTCAGCAGGGCGCGCCTGGAGCCCAGAGCCCTGAGCCGAGAGCCGAGTGCCTCCCGGAACCCCCAGCGCTGACCACGATGTTCGCTGCAAACTCTTCAGCGCGTTCGTCCGGATCTGCGTTAAAATTGGCGTTGCCAGCCTGGCCTGCCTGGGTAGTTGGGTTCTGCCATGAACTACTCGCGATTGACCGTCATCTGTCTCGCGTCCGCGGTATGTCTCACGGCTTTTGCCTCCGATGCGAGCGCGCAGCGGCGCGGCGGACATGCCGGCGGCGGGCATGTCGTGGGTCGTGCGGCGCCGCGGCCATTCATCGGCGGTGGCGGCCGCACGATCGTCGTCGCACCGCGGCGGTATATCACCCCGCGCGTCTTCGGCGTTGTGCCGTACCGTCCCTATTACTATGGGTATCGACCCGGCCTGACCGTCGGCTTCTACACCGGGTTTGGCTACCCTTACGCCTACCCGTACCGATACGGTTATTCGTATCCGTATTATCCGTACGCCGGCTACGGGTACCCGCTGCCACCGCCCGCCTATGTGAGCGCCGTGCCCGGGTACGCATACGGCGGCGTGCGCATTCAGGACGCGCCGCCTGACGCGCAGGTGATCGTCGACGGCTACTACATGGGTGTGGTGGACGACTTCGACGGTCCGTTCCAGCATCTGAACCTGACGGCCGGCCCGCACCAGATCGAAATTCGCGCCCCTGGCCATCAGCCGATCGCGTTCGACGTCAACGTGCAGCCGGGCCGGACCATCACGTATCGCGCGCCGATTCAATAGCGTCGAACTGTGCAGGGCACGGCCTCATGGCTGTGCCCTCCATCTCCTTCCGTCTCGCCTCTTCAGCCAGCGTGAACGTCACGATCGAACGCAGCGGCCGTCGCGGCCTTTTGCGTTCCAGGGCGCCATTCAATTAGTCGAGAGTGGCGTTTGTCGTCGCGGCTAACGAAAACGGCACCAGGCACGACGATCAACGCAGAACTCGCGGAACCCGCAGAGAAAACCGGTTGTGTTCTACGAGTTCTGCGGTTTCTGCGTTGAATGTCGTGCCGTTCGCGCGTCGTTCGCTTCCAAGATTCGCCGCAGGCGGGACCTGTACGCACCCCCCTGGCCGCCATCGGAATCAGCGACCGATGTCCTCGTACCACAGCGTCGGATGTGCAGCGATGAACTCGGTCATGAGCCGGATGCACCGCTCGTCCTGCACGACGTCGACGCGCACGCCGCGGCTGCGCAGCCACTCCTCCTCTCCCATGAACGTGCGGTTTTCGCCGACGACGACGTGCGGGATACCGTAGAGGAGAATCGCTCCGGTGCACATGGCGCAGGGTGAGAGCGTCGTATACATCACGCTTGCTCGATACACCTGACCGGATTGACGGCCGGCACGCTCGAGCGCGTCCATCTCGCCGTGCAGCACCGCACTCCCCTGCTGCACTCGTCGGTTGTGCCCGCGCCCGAGCACACGGCCCTGATGAACGAGGACCGCGCCGATCGGGATGCCGCCTTCCGACAGCCCTCGCTCCGCTTCTTCAATGGCCGCTGACAGGAATGGATCCATACGCAGATTGCTCCATGCGCCGAAGGGCGCACCCCATCATTAACAGAACTCGATGTCACGCGGCCCCTGACGGCATGCGTTTGGCAAGACGAGGGATCACGGAGGGTGATCATGCTTCACATGGCGCTCGTATTCCTCGTGATCGGGCTCATCGCGGCCCTGCTCGGCTTCACGACGATCGCCGGTGCATCGTTCGCGATCGCGAAGTTTCTGGCCGGCCTGTTCCTGGTGTTGTTCCTGGTGTTTCTGATCATCGGGTTGACGGCCGCGCGCCGCATCATCGACTGACGCCGGCGCGTTTTCGATCCTGCTGCCGCGCTTTAGATACAATGGAAGGTCCCGGACCACCGAGATCTTCCATTGAACGCCCGTTCGCTTCCACGATTTTCCGGCGCGGCCATTCTCGCTCTGGCTGCCTTCATTGCAGCGCTTCCGTCGAATCTGCTGAGTCAGACACCACAAACGCCCGCGCTGACGGTCCTCTCGAAGGACGGCCGCCGCCCGCTGCCGCTCGTCATCGTCAGCGACCAGGAGTTCGTCGCGCTGGAGGATCTTGCCGCGGCGTTTCAGCTGGCGGTGCACGAAGAGGCGCTCGGCGCGCTCACCGTCTCGTACAAGGGCAAGACGATCGTGCTCACTCCGGATCAGACGCTCGCGTCGGTCTCCGGACGACTGATTTCGCTGCCCGCACCGCCCACCCGCAGCGGACGCCGATGGGTGGTGCCGGTCGAATTCATCAGCCGAGCGCTGGCGCCGATCTACGACTCGCGGCTCGACCTGCGAAAGCCGTCGCGCCTGCTGATTGTCGGCGACCTGCGCGTGCCCCGTATTGCGGTCCGATACGATCCGCTCGGCACCGCGGGCCGTCTCACGATCGATGCGACGCCACGAGCGGCGACAAGCGTCGCCCAAGATGCCCAGCGTCTGGTTGTGAAGGTGGACGCAGACGCGCTGGACCTGTCGTCGGCGTTGCCAACCCCAAGCGATCAGAGCTTGATTCAGAGCGTACGCGTGGTTGACACGACGACGCTGGCGGTCGAGCTCGGTCCGCGGTTCGGCGCGTTTCGAGCTGCCAGCCAACCGGTGGACACGACGCTGCGCACCATCATCGACATCACGGCCGCCCAGACGACGGAACAGCCGGCCCCGCCCGCCGCGCCGCCGGTGACACCGGCGCCCGAGTTGCCGTCTGCGTTTCTTCCACCCACGTCACCGCTCCGGACCATCGCCATCGACCCCGGTCACGGCGGTGAAGACGAAGGCGCGAAAGGCGGCGGAGGCGCGAAGGAAAAGGACCTGACGCTGAGCGTCTCGCGCCGTGTGAAGGCCACGATCGAAGGACGCCTCGGCATCCGCGTCATCCTCACCCGGGACGACGATCGGAACGTGCCGATCGACGACCGCACGGCGATTGCGAACAACAACAAGGCCGAGCTGTTCATCAGCTTTCACGCGAACGGATCGATGCGGCCGTCGACGTCCGGGGCGACGATTTTCTCGGCCGTGTTCGACGGCGCCGCGCGAGCGGCGGCGATCGCGGGCGGCGGCGAGCGGGTGCCGACCTTCGGGGGCGGCCTGCGCGATATCGAGCTCGTACGATGGGACCTCGCGCAGACGCGCCACGTCGATCAGTCGAACGCGTTCGCCGCCCTCATCGAGCAGCAGTTCAACGGACGCATTCCGCTCGCAAAGCGGCCGTCCGACGTCGCACCGCTGCGCGTGCTCGAATCGGCAAATATGCCGGCCGTGCTGATCGAGATGGGATACCTCACGAACCCCGCGCAGGAGAAGCTGCTCGTGAGCGACGTGTTCCAGAACGCGGTCGTCCAGAGCGTCTACGATGCCGTCATCCGGTTCCGCGACGCACTGGCCGCTGGAGGCACGCGATGATCCGCAGCCGCACCACGGCGTACATCGCGCTGGGCCTGGCCGCGGTGGTCCTCGGGTGGACGCTGTACGCGCTGCCGCGCCGGCAGAGCGCACCCGTGATGCGCGCGGGAACGCCGCCGCCGGCCACGCCGACCGCGGCATCGCCCGGCCGGAAGATCAAAGCGCGTCTGTTTTACGTGAATGACGAAGGCGTGCGGTTGACCGGCGTGGAACGCGACGTCGCGTACGCCGAGAGCGCGTCGGATCAGGCGCGCGAAATCGTCGCCGCGCAGATCGCGCCGGTCGCGCAGCCGCTCCTGTCGGCGGTTCCGCACGGCACCCAGTTGCGCGCGCTGTTCATCACGGATAAGGGCGAGGCGTTCGTGGATCTCAGCCGCGACGTCGTCACGGCGCATCCCGGTGGGAGTGCCAACGAGCTGCTGACCGTGTACACGCTCGTGAACGCGCTCACCGCCAATCTGCCGGCGATCACGGCGGTCCAAGTGCTCGTCGACGGCAAGGAAGTCGACACGCTGGCGGGCCACGTCGATCTCAGACGTCCGCTCGTCAAGAATCTGAGTTGGGTAGAA